>JAAGZN010000025.1 GCA_024206165.1 Bacteroidota bacterium | reverse complement strand
GATCCTGCCATCTCTCTAATGACTACAATAATGCTGCAAAATAGAGATGAAATAAAACTAGGATGTATCTTCCTAGCTAAAATGTCATTCAATGTGTTTATGACGCTATTATCTCGGTCAAATAAAGATAATTTTCTAATTTGTAGTTGATATGAGACCTTGAAGATGTGTTATCGTCCTTGACAAAGAGGTTAATTTTATAATTTTCTTCATTTTGCGCTACAGAACTCAATAAATAATTAGAAATTCGTCATAAGATACTTCTTTACAATACATAATGTCAAAAAGCAGCTAGATATACCCCATTAAAAACTGTGTTTCCATTTGTTGAGATGAAATGAATTTAGATGAAATATTTTCATTTGAACATCTAGTCGTTGTCTTTGCTAAAAAAGATGATTAGTGTTGAAATAGAACTTTTATGACTATTGCCATGATAACGTACCAGCCTTGCAGTAACGCTCTCATTGAATGCTGAATTAAGGCATCTCTTGTTGGCGGTAGTGATTCAATATTGCGACCTTTCTTTGTGAATAGCGCTTTCCGGCAATCATTCACGCTCTCCAATATGCTCGACCTGGCATATATCAGGACAACATATCTCTCGATTGACTGGAAATCGTCATCACTAAATTTTCTATAGTGGTGAGAAATGAAATATAACATAATTGTGTTCAACTTCTTGATTCAAACGCGTACCAGAATGGCAGTGCAGCGCAAACATCATCTCCATGATTCGCAGCATATTCATGGATTGAAAGGCACCGCCTGTGTTCACCCGTTCCGAATTCGATCCAAAGATCTTCTATGCCGAACTTTCCAAATAAATGTATTGCTATCACAACAACATCAGTGT
>JAAGZN010000024.1 GCA_024206165.1 Bacteroidota bacterium | reverse complement strand
CCTTCCATGATCCACCCTTAATCCTCCCGTGATCCTCTCATGATCCTTTCATGATCCTTGATGGTCCCTCCGTAATCCGCCCATGATCCTCCCATGATCCTCCCATGATCAGGACTTTGCACACCCAAGAGTCCACAGTGCACTGCAGTGCACTGTGCACATCTGCTGCTGCCTTGACAAGAAAATTGTGTTTATTATTTCAAACAAACTCGTTTTTGCCTAGCCAACAAAGCCCAAAAACGATCACCGGAAACTCCATGGTCATACGCATCCACTGATCGTTTTTGGGATATGTTGGATATTAAAAAACGAGTTTGTTTGAAAAAACAAACAACATTTATTATTTTCAGGATTTGTTTTATTTCCATTTTTCACACCTTTGGCAGCTTCTAGCAATCCACAATTGACCTCTTGACCCCTAGTGTCATATACCAAAATGACCGCACTGAGCAGACGAACATCCATGACCTTTCAGAAAAATTCGCAACCCCAAACTTTATGATGAAAACAGCCATTTTGCAAAAAGTACAAAAAATCTGAAAATTTGACTGTATCTGGCATCGGGGTACAAAATGATTTCTAGCCCCAACATTTGGGGGGCCAAACTTTTTTTCGATAATTTTCCCTGAAAGTTTGGAAGAATCTCCCTTCAGAACACCTTTTGTTTTTACTAGGCACCTTTTTTTTCTGGGTGCACTATTTTAATGAAGTTAGACAATGAGATTTCACTACACCGAAAATAAGGCCATTTTCCCCACTTTTCAAACTTAAACCATTTTTTGCGGTCTAACTAGCCATATACCATACTGAATGACCTATACCACCGGAAAGCTGAGCTCGAGGCCGATTTTTTGGTATTTTCGGATGAGGTCTGGCACTGGGTAAAGTGGGTGAAATAATATTTTCAGGAAAGTGAACTAAAGCCTATTCCTTATCTCACACCTCCTCGTACCAGAGAGCAGTACATGGTCTCTGATAAGTCGGTCTACCGAGTACAGGTTACCCGGACTCAGTCTCCTAACTCGGTCTACCTGCAGAATCTCTCCATACCCAATCGTGCCCTAGTTTTAAGAAGTGTAGATAATG
>JAAGZN010000296.1 GCA_024206165.1 Bacteroidota bacterium | reverse complement strand
TCTACTTTCTCCACTTCGCATTACTAAAAACTTAGTTGGTGTAAATTGATATTTACATATTTTATCTTCAACAGATCCATTACCACTAAAATTTCCGACTATAAATAAATCTAAACTGTTCATAATTTAATTATATCATAGGTTCAGAAAATATATTGTTTATATATATTAAATTATCAGGTAAATTTAATTTGCTCTGTACTTTTAATAAAGCTTGATTTACATTTATAGCTGATACACTAATAGTTCCTTTAAAATTTGGTATTCAATAAGAAACTACATACATATTATATTGTGTCATCTTGAACTGGTTTGCTAAATCTATTTGTTGCAATTCTTTTATCATCTATATAAATATTACGAGCAAATGCTAATCTCCATTGCTTTCATTGTTTTTTATCTCCTATTGGTGTAAAATACAATAAATTATCAGCTAAATCTATTTCTCAAAATTCTATAGACACAACATAAGTTTCAATTTCACCTTGAATATTTTCATAATCAATTTTTAGTCACATAATTACCTCCTTTGGTATACTTAAATTTTACCAAATTTTTTAACATATCTTTCTATTTCTAATTCTAAATACTTAACTCTATGTTTTAAAGATTTAATATTATGTGTATTAAAACCATTAATAAAATTCTCTCATTCTCCTATAGCTTGTTTTAAATTATTTCTAACATATACCATAGTAGTATTAATATTCTCATGGCCAAAAAAATAAGCTAGAACATGTATAGAGTAACCCTTATTTATTCAATTAGTTCCAAATGTGTGTCTAAGTAAGTGAGCTGTTAACCTTTCTACTTCAGATTTTTGTGCTATTTTTTTTATTATTTTACTTTGGGCGCTATAAGATTCAGGCCATATTGTTGCAGAAAAATCTTTTATTAATATTTTTTGTGCTAGTTCTTTCATTGCATTACTTACTGGTAATCATCTTGCTTTTTTAGATTTACCAGCAACTAATACTTTTTCTTCATTTACTCATCTAGATATATTATTGTAATATCTAAGTTCACTTATTCTTATACCTGTATGTAAAAATATTGTTATTGCTAATTCATTTTTTAAATTATTTTTACAAGCACTATAAATTTTATTTATTTCATTTTCTGTTAAAACATCAATAGATTTCTTTTCTGACTTTTGTTTTGAGTATTTTCAATTTAAATCAATCTTATTTATAATTATTTGAGATTTAAATAATCAATTTTGAAATCCACCTATAACAGCTAAATAGTGATCATTATTATTGTTATTTTCTTGTAAATCCTTCATTAAATTATCTATTGTGTTTTCAAACTCTTCTATCTTAGTTTCACCAAAAATTTTATTTATTTTTAACATATAAGATTTTATTGTATTTTTAGAATATTCTTTTTGAATTAATCATTCTTTATATTGTTGAATATAGTCTTTCATTAATGAGTAAACTCCTGACACTTTGATATTGTATAACTTCAACGTATGTCTACTGCAACTTCTTGATCTTCAGCTTTTAATAATTCTATATACTGTCTTGCAAGTTGTTCGCTATTAAAAATTTTAATAGCATGAGTATTTTGGTTATTACCATCTGTTCATACACAAAGAACTACATATTTGTCTAATGGTTCTGCTGGTACTATTCTATAGTTTTTTCTATCCATATTATCACCTCCTTAATATCATGGGTTTGCGTCTCTTATTGACCCACATTTTGGGCATTTAAAATGACCATTTAAATTAATACTTGGGTGGTCTCAATCTCCATTAACTTCTTCTTGACATCGACCACATCAATCTTTTGATTCCATTTACTTATCCTTTCCTGTAATAACAATAACTACAAATTTTTTGGCCAGTACATGTACCTATTTCTTCAGCACGGGCAAAACTTTTATTGCATTGGCTACATTTATAAGCCATATTACTTATCCTTCCTATATGTTCCACTACATAATCTGTAGCAACCATCAGCATATTCTCTTGTTTGGTAACCTTTACCACACCATTCACATATATACTTAATTATTATGCTTTTCTGTATCATGTTTTTTTGCATTATGCTCTTCTGTCTCTTCCTTTATATATCCAAATATAAATTTTATTATTGCTCACGCAATTAATGACAATGGTATTGATCATCAACATGCGCCTGCATACATTATTATTAATGTTCATATTAAATAATCCATTTTTATGCCTTTCTAAAATTCGTTATAACCTCATTCGGTTCATCACATATGTTGTCTTCATAAAAGCTTAATATAGGTTCTATATCTTTTATACTTTTCCTTAAAACCTTTATCATCTTGTATTAAAAAATATAAAGTTTCTAGTGGGAATCAAAATGGAGCAGATATAATAAGTCAAATAAGTCTAATTAATGACTTAAATTTATTTAGTTTAAGTCTAATTCAATCTCTTGACATACTTCTTTATCCATTTCTATATTTAATAATTCTATAGCTTTTAATATTTTTTGTGTTTTCATAATTACTCCTTAATTTCTATTATTAAGTTTCTTATTTATTTGTTTGTAACTTTCTCCCACTAAACTTATAATAACATAAAAAAATAAATTAAATAATATTATATAATTTATTTTTATTATTTTTTTTATTTAGGTTATCTCTTAACTTTTTTTATTTTTGTCTTCTTAGGTCTTTTAATAAAGTATAATATAAGACTTGAAATAGCACTTGCTAATAATCAAACAAGTAAATTAATAATCATACTTATTTGTATATCTTTTAGTATTATTTCAGCATTATTATTTAATAATACATCAGTATTAAGTAAATATATAATTCAACTAAAACTAGATACTATAAAAAATATAAAATTTATTAAAAGTATATCTCCATAGGTAAAGTCTTTTAATTTACTATAGAATTTTCGCACTTTTTTTCCTTTCTTGGAGTATATAACTAATCATATTTAGTTCCTACCCCTACAACACTATAAATATTTCTTGCAGAGACATTGCTTACTGCTGTATTACTATCAAATCTAATTCCAGTTCCAATATCAACAGCTCCATTAGTTATATGACTTGATAAATAACTTTTATGGTAATATTCATCTTTAAAACTTACATATACTCATATTTCTCTATACTGTTCATAATTACGTATTTCTACAGTTGGTGTACCTGAACCAGATGTAATTATTTCTGTTTCATCTTCTACAGCTTTATTAATCTTTTTAAACTCTTCAATAGTAACTGCTCTTGATTGTGTTTTTGTTTCAGTTCCATCTCCAAACTTAGCATCTCCTCCAGAACCTCCACCAAATAAATCATTAATGTTTCCTGATACTTCTACACTGTCTTTAGTGATAAATGTAAGTGTTTCTCCTTTAAGATTGAAAGAACCATTATCTTTGAATCTATAACCTTTAGTTCCTAAGTTCTTCATACCATTAGCACTAAACTCTATTAAACTATCTCCATTTTGGTCACAAACAACCATATATCCATAAGTTTTAGAAAAATGAATTAGGTTCTCTTTTTGTGGAGATTCATTATAACTATCTAAATCAAATAATTTACCTACTAAGTCTATACCTCTAAACATTTCATCTGTTACTCCTGTTGATTGTGTTGTTGTTTCAGTTCCATCTCCAAACTTAGCATCTTCTACAGAACCACCACCAAAGATTTCAGATATTTTACCAGTGGCAGTTTGTCCATTAGGATTAGAGAATGTTACATTATCTCCATCTATATTCATATATTCATTATAAGGAAACCTTAATCCATTATCTCCATGTATTTTAAAACCACTTGCTGAGAACTCTGCTATTGTATTTCCTTTTTGGCCTTTAATAGATAGATAACCATAATTTTCACTAAAAGTAAATATTGGTTTTTTCTTAAAAGCATACTTCTCTAAGTCAAACATTTTATTTACAAGCATAGCAAGACTATTTATAGTAACTTCATTAGCATTTCCATCTTTCAATGTTGTTTCTTTTGTATCTTTATCATATTCAATAGCTTGTGTATCTATAACCTTACCAAATAATTTAGCAAAGAACTCTCCTTGTTTTAAGGCAAAGAATATTCCATTAGTAAGTGTTAAGATTATACACTCTCTACCTTCATACTTTTCACTATTAGAAGCACTTAAAGGAAGTAAAGCACCATTAACTTGACTGTTACCAGCAATTCCAAAGTTATTAGGATTCTGTCACTCAGCAATAGGTTGTCTTCCCCCTGCTAATACTTCTTGTGAATTAATATCTACAAGTAAATGTAACATTTCAGTACTTGTTCCATGTGTTTGGGAATTAGCATTTCATAGTGCTAACTTCTGTGCGTATGTTTTACCTTCTTGACCTTTCATTCCTATCTCTAACAATTGGTCTGTGTCACTTTTTGCTATTGTAATTGGAACACCAAAGTATTCATTAAATTTTTTATTTACATCTTCAAAAGAAACTTTAGTTATAGTATGGTCTGCTTCAATCTTAGCAACATTTGTAGGGATATTAACAGGATCATAGAATTGATACATATAAGGAATTATCTTTTGTGATAAGTCTTTGAATAATATAGGACTATCATTACCAATAGCATTATTAATTTCTAATTCTAATGTTGTTAGATTTTTCTGACTATAAGGAGTGTAACCATTATTGCTACCTCTTGAATTGATTCTAACAAAATCACCATAATAATTTATATTATCATTGTTACTATAAGTAGAACCATTACCAGCAGGGTCAAAAAAGAACACAGCACCACTACCACCTGCATTTCCAGTACCAGGTATGTTTGCTAAAGGTTTATCTTGGGGTAATTCATTTATAATTATCTTTTGTGTATCAAGGAAAGAGTAGAACTCAGTGACTCCATTTTTATTTTCAAGTATAGCACTAGCTGTAGGCTTATCACCTAATGAAGGTATATTAGTATTTTCAATATCATTAATAAAACTTAAAGTAGTATATGGTTGTCCTCCATAAACTTCATCTGCTATTATTTCTATTTTAAAATCTTGATATATTGTTTTAGGATTATCATTAGCATCACCATCTGTAGGAGCTAAGTAATCTATCTTAATATATCACTGTCCATCTAAAAAGTTTTCTAAAGGTTCATCTAATATTAATTTATGGTCTATCTTAATTTCTCTTGCTGTCTTAGGAATAACTGTTGATTTTGTAAGTGATGTGTATTCTATATCAGATTGACTACTAATAAACTTCATTAATTTGACTTTAACATCTCTATTTTGTTGTCCTTTATTTAAAAGACCACCAACTGCTACTTGTTTAACTACAAGAGAATTAATATTACCACTTATATAGTCAATGTCATGTACTTTTAATATTTTAAATTGAGGAGCATTTGATGTTAATGGAAATTTATCTTTAAACTCTTGTAATGTGTCATCAAGATAACCACTTAAATTAGGTACTCTTTCATATAGTAAAGAACCAACATCAAAATTACTATCTGCAGTTATTATACCTTCAAAGTTATCTTTCTTTTCAGTTCCATCACTTGCAAATAGTTGATTAATTTTTTTGTTGTTAAATAAGATAGCATCTGCTACAGTATAATTATTTAAATTATCTATTGGTGCATTTTCAACAGATTCAACAAAGTTAGACACTGTTCATTGTTTTCCTAAGACTTCGGTATTTCTTCAAGTAATATTAAAGTTACTACAAGTTATAGCATTTAATCCACCACCATAAATATCTCCAGTTACCTCAATATAATTTTCTGCATAATCTATATTATCTATTGTTGTTTCTTTAAATGTTCTTATTCTTTGTTCTTTGTTAGTTGTTCGAATATCTTCAACTCAAGTTGCATTATTTATAATTGCACCATCTAGAACTTGTTTGAAAACAAAAGTTAATGTACCACTATGTTTATTTCCAAGATCTTTATCAATAGTAAAATCAACACCTATGGTTACATTCGTAACATCAGTAATATCATTAAGTTGATTTATACTAAATTTGTTGTCAAAAACACCATTAAAATCTCCTATTTTATTTTGAAATAATTGTTTAGAAGGTGTAACATAAGCTTTTGCTTTTAATATCTCTGTATTATATTCTTGAAATGTTATTTTTCTTGAAGATACAATAGAACCTTCTATTTGTTGCTCTACAGTTTCTCCCCCACCATTTCATTGTGCTTGTAAATAATTAACTATTTTATCAACTCTTTGGTCTTGATTATCATTAAGTATTTCTATGCTTTCTTCTGATACAAGGTTTAGATCTCTTGGGTTTTCAGGGTCATCACTTAGTTCTCCATTAGTAACAAGACCTACACTACCTAACTCTTCTCCAGTTTTAAATTCTGTAGATATTTTTTCTGCATCAATTGTTATTTTTCCATCAACAACTTTAAATACACCATTATTGAAATCAATAACATCTTCTCCATTAGCATCTAAAAGTCCATTAACTTTACTATTTAAATCTCCAAGTGATGGGTATTCTTGTCTAGCTGTATATGGTAGAACATTATTATACACAAAATTATATATACCAATACTATTTAATCTACTAATTAAATTAGGTGTTAACATTTCATTTGTAAAGTTAAATGCTTTTGCTTCTATAGATTTTGTAGTTCCTTCATTAGAACCATCTTGTGAGGTAAAAGAAAATTCTACAGATGCCTCTGCAAAGTTTAATGCTCTACCTGCTATATCCATAATTACATTTTTATAAGCTGCTTCTTTTACTTCACCTAAATAATCTTTTATTCCTTTCATACCACCAATTAATGCTATAGCATTATTTTGCTGGTCATTAGCTAATTGAACTGAATTTTTTAAATAAGAATTTATTGTATTTTGGTCTTTAACTTGAACTAAGCCTTCATGATATGCAATAAATTCATTTGCTGTTGGCTGATCATTAATATCTAATGCTTTTTCTACTATTTCTTTTTTTTCTTCATTCATTTTATACTCCATATATTATTTGTAAGGATGTTGATAGTGGTTGATTTCTATTATCAACATTAGGTGCTTTTAAAATTAAAGGTTTTAATTGTGATGTTTCACCTTGACTACTTTGTCCAATTGCTAAATTAAAATTAGCATCATATCATGTAATTCTATATCTAATTCCAGCAAAATTATTAATAAATAAACTATCTATTTTGCCCTCTTCTCCTAAATCAAATACTGCTTTATTTTCTGTAGGATAATTATGACTATCAGCATAAGGTCTTGAATATCATAAATTAGAATTATAATGTATATCTACTGAACCATCTCCTGTAGGAAAGGGTTGTCTTGCTGAAACTGTTTGAGTATTTCCTATTTTTAAATTTACATTATTATCACTTGAATCTTGTCCTCCATCATCTAAAAGTTTTTGATATCTTTCTACATACTCTAATTTAGGTGTTAATGCTAAGTATTTTTTATTTTCATTATCTTCTGTTCAATTATATATTTTATCATCTTTGCTTACAGGTACTCATGTTGCAGGCCAACCTGAAAAAGTAGTTCCATCTATTGTAGTTTGTCCAGTCGTTCATAATTTTCTAACTATTTGTCTATAGTTTTCATCAGATAAATTTAAATTTTTTATACTTGATTTAGGATTTGTAATAAATAAATATTCACCCCCTCGGTGTGCTCTTTCAACATCAAACATAAAAAATGAATTAGAGACTTTTCACAATGGATTACCTTGGTCAACTGGTAGAGCTTTTTCACTATATAAATTTTTAAAAAATGAAAATGTATTATATCAAGGTGTAGGAGCATCACCATGATTACCACCTCTAAATGCATCTAATATTTCCTTTGAAAAACTCCCATTAAAACCAGGAGGTATTAGTACTGTTGCTTCTGTATTAGGAGGTGCATTTTCTCAAGGAAGTGTCCCATGTTGTCATTTACCATTTGAATCAGATGTATCTATTTTTCCAAAATCAAAGTGTCCTTGAGAACCTAATCCCACAAATAATGTATCTCATATTCTAAATTTATTATGTATTTCACCACTCATTGTAGATCTAATAATTGGTTTAGTTTGACCACCAGATAATGATTGTCTAGGGTCAACTAAATCAACATAATATTCATCAGATATGAAGTTAGCATTAGTAACTCCTAATGCTTCAGCATTTCCATTATCTATATATTCTAATGTTAAAGGTGAACCATCTCTTAAAACTTCAATGCTATTTGCTAAATGATAAGATTCAAATTCTATTTTTAAATATTTTGCATTTTGCGGAATAGAAGGTGCAGTAGTATAGTTAATTTCTTGAGTAGCACCTGTTTCTTCATTCATTAAAAATGCTGAAAGTGATGCTGTAATATCAATGTATTGCCCTATAATTTCATTACTAGTATTTAAATTATCTATTTTAGGTCTTTCTTCAGTTTTATAAAATGCCAATGCTCCTATTTTTTGCGCACCATCAGGAGATGCTGGATCTATAGGTACTTGATTATGAAAAGGATCAGTAAAGAAAAAAAAGTATTGTGATGTATTTTGAGGTAATGGCACTTCTAATTCAAGAGTAATATTTTTATTATTTTCTAATCATTCAATAGTATTACCACCTTTAGTTTGTGTAGATAAAGGAGTAGATGCTCCTCCTAAAACTCTACATCTAATAGTTCCATTATTAGATGGTAAGCCTTCAACAGTTTTTAATTGTATGTTAATTGCTGCTGGAGTTTCCTTTCTTATTTGGGTATTTAAAAGTGACATAAAACTTAAATCATTTGCTGCTTGTTGTCCTGCATCTGCTGAATCTTTAGATACAGACTGCATAACATATACTTCGTGAGTTCAAACAGCATCTGGTGTAGTTAGTTTAATATTATTAAACTTTTTTTGAGTACCTGGTGGGATACTATTATCCATTCTTGGCATTATCTATCTCCTCTTCTTGGGGTAATTTTTCTTGGGTATCATTTATTAATTCCTTTTGTTTTTCTTGTTGTTCTTCCTTTTGTTTTTTTATTTTTTGATATTCTACTTCTGCTGCTGCAGGTTCTATCTTTCTTGCTTGTGCTATAGCATCTTGAATTGTTATTAATCCCATACTTAACATTTTTTCTAAGTTATTTAATAGTTCTATTTCTGATTGAACATCTAATCTTTGTATTTCTCAACCAAATTCTTCTCCTATATTTAAATTTTTTATATGTGCATAAGCTTTCATAATTTTATGATAAGTAACTTGGATTAATGATATTAATTTTTCCATACCACTAAATTCACTATCTCTAATTTGTGCTACTTCAAATTGTGATTTTTGCGCACCATCTTCATCATCAGGTTTAGCTAAGTTAACTCTTTCAAATACTTCCATAACAGCTTTACCATATGATTTTCAAGACTCTGATATAATTTGTGGATTAGGTTCTGCCATTGAAATAGGGTTATTATCAGGTAAAGTAGTGTTTTGTGTTATTAGTAATGCTCCTCCTAATAAAAATTTGTCTCCTTGTCTTGATGCATCTTCTACAGAGTCTTCTCCTACTCCTTGTGCATTATTTATTACTATTCTTACTCTTGCTGCTCTTAAGTTATAAACTAAAGATTCTCAAGCTAAATCTAATAATTGTATTTGTGCTTTTGCTTTAGTTGTATCTGCATATGAAAATATACCTTCATCTAAAGGTTCCATATTTTGAACAAAAAAGGCTGTCATTGTACCTGTTTTAATTTCTTGTTTTAAATTTATATTTGTGTCTATTAAAAATGATGCTCATGGATACTCTGGTTGAGATGTATATGCTGTTTCACGTGTAACATTTTCTTTTTGTTTTCTTACTGTTCTACATATTTTATCTTTAGTGTGAGTTTGATATAATCAATAATTACCAGTATTTCCTTTAATTAAATTAACAAATAATGTTATAGCTTCTTCATTTCCTGCTGCATCTTTTATTACATAAGTAATATTATTTGTTTGTAATATTTGCCAATCATTATTTAATTCATTTAAAAATAAACATGTTCCACCTAATAATGAAATATTTCTTACCATTTTAGTTCTTTGTATATTTCAATTAGAATTTTCATACAGTTCTTGAAATGATTTATATGCACTTTCATCTCCTATATTTAATAATTCAGGTTTAGCAGTTATTATTTGGGATTTTTTATCTGCTATTGTACTTCCTATTACTTCTGAAGGTTTAGTAAATTCTTCTATAAATGTTTTATTATCTGCCATATTAAACTAATTATAAAGATAAATTATAGTTTCTTAAAATTTTTTGGTTTTTTTCTTAAATTTTTACCTAATGATATAGGGGTTTTTCTTCCTAGTGATCAAAATGCTTTACCTAATATTGCTTCAGGTGCTATAAAAAATTCTGTAGCTTTAAATCCTATTGATATTTTATCTTTAGTAAATTGAAATGTTCTTTCTAATAATGGGTCAAATGATTTCTTTGCTTGCCTTTGTGCGAAATGATTTAAATTATCTAATGGGTTTTTTATTTTTGCTTTTGCTTTATTAACTTCATTAATATGTTTTTGAACAGAGTTAGGTATAACAATTTGTTTTACATCATTTATAAGCCCTTGTGCTCCTTGAGTTGTAAATGTTTTTATTAAATCACCAAATTCAGAAGAAGCATATTTTCACCCATGTGTTCCACCCATTCCAGCAGCATTTTGTTTAAGTGCTACATGTTCTATATAAAAGTTACCTGGAGAAGATGCTCTTTGCATTTTTATTATTTGATTAGTTTCTACACCATATTGAGTTACTTCTTTTTTACCACTAAGGTTAGATGGTCCTTGAGTTGTTATAGGATTAAATATTCAAGTTACTATTCACTTACCATATCTATATCTTGTTGCATTAAAACCTAGTATTCATTTTGAATTAAGTTTATTAAATCCTTCTTCTATTCTACGAACAGAACCAGTATTATTTTCATCTATATCTAAATTTAAAAAAGTAAATTCTTCTTCATATTGCATAAACTAATTATAATAAAAAAAAAATAGTATTTTACTATTTCTTTTTGTCTTTTCTACTTGAATCAGTTGTTCAACTAATTGTTCCTGTTTTAGTACCACCCTCTGTAGTAACACTATAAGAAACTTCTACTGATGCAGATGTACCTGCACCTGTAATTGTAGCTGTATTTACACCATTAGTTAATTCTGATATATCTGAAGCACCTTGAGAAGTAGTGACTGATGATTCACTAATTGTACCACCTTTTGTATCTACTGTTAGCGTAACTGTCCCACCATCATTAGAAGAAGTTGGTATTCCTTCTACAACGGTTGGTGCTGGGATTACGCTGTCGTGAAAGTTAATTTTGTTATTAACTCAGGTCTTAATTCTTCTGCATCAAATCAATGTCATCCTTTTGAAGCATTTACATCATTACCATCATCATATCAATTGTTAATTTTTGTCAACATTAAATCTGGGTCTGGAGTAGCTGTACTATTTATTGGTACAATAAATATTTCTCCTTGAGTTATGTAATCATTTGATATTATTGCCGCACCTAATATTGCTGTTAATTTACCATCTGTAAATTGTCCTGCTTGCATTTCTGAACCAGTTCCAGCATCAGTTAATGCATTTGATAATTCCACTATATCTAATGGGTGCATATGTACTTTAATTTCATCTACTGTATATTTTCCTCTTTGAGCAGTAAAGTAATCATATGCTTTTATAGTTGATGTTGCTGATGATCAATCCTCATTAGTTGAGTTAATTGCTAAGTAATTAGCAATTTTTTGTTTAATTGCTTTGTATTTTGCTAATGAATCTGCTGCTACTACTGATAATTCTAAAATATCTGTTGCACCTGTAATTTTAGATGTTTCTTCAGCTATTTCTGCCGCTACAAGTGATTGTGCTAATTGATCTGATATAATTGGTGAATAGTTTATACCATCTAATTGGATCATATCTGATGTTAACATTGGAAATGCTTTTGTCATAAATGGTTGGCTTACAACTAATGTTTTATCAGTATTTTTTATTACACCATCATAAGCTATTTGATTATTGGTTGGTGCTGCACTTCTTCTTGTTGCAACATCAACTCCTAATGGTAGTATAAATGTATATGAACCTCCACCTCTTGATAATGATTCACTTTGTGTAGGTGTAGCTCTATGAATTAATCATGGATTTTGTTTTTGTGCATTTAAGTAATACAACTTAATTTTTTCTGCTGCTGCTATTGAAGTAGTACCATCAGATTTTCTAATATATTCTATTGCCATTTTAGACCTCCTATTTTTTATTTAAATTACCTTGTGCTACATCTGCCAATTCTTCTTTCATTGACTTTGCTTCGCTAGGATTTTCTATATTATGTTGAGTAGAAGTATTAAAAACATTTGATTCTTGCTTAGTTTCACCAGGTATTAATTGAGCAATTTGCTCTATTTTATCTGGATTACCATCTGCAAGTTCTATTATTTTTTGTTTATGTTCTTCAGTAACTTTTAAATTAAGTTCTTTAATTTTATCTTCTACTTTTTTTTGAGATTCTATAGCTTCTTTTTCTAATTTAAATTTATTTAAATCTTTATCAGATTTTGCCAATTGCTTTTCAAGAGATGAATATTGCGCTTTTATTTCATCTCTTTTTTCTGTTATCTCAATTTTTTGTTTATGTTCTTTTAATAGTGCTTCCTTTGCTTGTGCTTCAGTCATACTATCAATTTTTTCTTTATCGTACATTTTATACCTCTTTCTTAACTCCATAAGTAATGAGAATAGAACTCCATCTATTAATTTGATTATACATAATTTTTGAAAATTTCTTTTCTTTTTTTCTTTCTTTCACTTTCTCAAAAATTTTTATGCATCCTTCAGAATGTATTCATATATTGTTCTACAGCATTTATTCTATCCATTACTCTTCTATCTTCAACTCTATTAAATTTTTTATCAACTTCCATATTAATTAAATCATTGTAAAGTAAAGGTCATTCTATTATTAGTTTACCCTTAGATGCAACTTCTTTTCAATTTTCAACTCTATTATAAATTCTTTTATCTATTAAATTAGGATTAGGTGCTCATTTTATTTTTATTCAATTTAATTTCATACCTGTCTCACCCTCTAATCTTAGCTTTACTTCTTCAAAAGGTTCATATATTTTTTGGTCTGCTTGTTTATGAACTCATAGTACTATATGTCTTTCTACTATTTGAGGATATTCAAAGCTAAGTTCTATAACTTTTTTAAGTATAGATTCCATAGGTTTTTTTAAAAACATTTCAGCAGGCAAGTCAAAAGAGTGTTTTGATACATGGAAGTAATCTCTTTTGACTTGACCATTCACTAACTTATTAAACATAATTCCAAATGCTGTATTATCTTGTGATTGTCCAATATCTACACCTATATCAGTAGGTATAATTAATTCTCCTTCTTTTATGTAATTTTTTGGTAGTTTTTGGTGAATTAAATTTTTATATTTAAGTAAAGGTAGTGCTTCTGATACTGTTGGTATTCCTAATGATACAAGTCTATATTCTTCATAGTTATTTTCTTTTCTTTCCATATGTCATAAATATTTATCTTTAGGTAATAAGCCTGCATTGTGTAAACACATAAAAGTAGTGTGCAATAGTATTATTCCTTGACCACCCATATAATTTTTATCTTCATAAATTAAATATCCTTTAGTTTCCAACTGCTCTACATTATTTTCTCAATCTATATTGTCCTCATAAGGAAATCTATTATAAACTCAACTACTTAAAAAACTCCAAACATTCATAGACATATAAACTTCAAACTGTGGATTTTCTATGTCTACATCTGCTCTAAATGCTGAATCTTCTATTGTTGCAAAGTTTATAGCTGCTAAAGTTTGTCCCTCTGGTGTAAAGTTTTTTAAATCACTAACTTCTATTGGCTCTTCTGCATGAATCATTGAAATATATCTATTTGGGTCTTCTGTTGTCATACCAGCAACACGACCTGGATCATCCATTCCAGCAAACATTATTTTTTGTCCAGTTGGTAAATATGTTATTTCTGGAGATGGTTGTCTAGTATATTTAAAATTAGATTCTAAGTTAAAACCATATTTCTTTAATTTTTTATCTAGTAATTTTATAGTTTTAACATATTGCTTATAAGTTGATGATAAATGGTCTTTATTATATTTTCTTAATACTAATATATCTTTTTGTGGATCAGCTAAAAATTTTAAAACTAAAATAAAAGAAACACTATAGGTTTTTCCTGTATATTTTCCACCTGTAAATATATTGTATCTATAAGACTTTGTAAAAACATAAGCAAAGACTATTGGTAACAATGTGTATATTGATATATTACCCTTTCTTAACATTTATTTCCTTTTCTAGACTTTTGCCACTTAAATCTAATGTTAGGATTAAATCATTACCAATTTTATTTTCATTTAAAATTCCACAATCATTAAGTAATTGTTGAACCATAGGTAAATTTTTATTATCAAATCCTCAATATAGTACAGCTGCTTTATATGCTGTTTCATATACAACATATGTTTTCTTTAATTCTTCATCTTCTAATACACAATTAATAAATTCATCTATATTTAATTCGACTAATGTTGCTATTGAAAAAGGGCTATTTTTTACATGTACACCCTTCTCAAGTATTACCTGAAGAACTTCCTTTATTTTTATGCCTTTCTCATTCATAAAAATATTATAGCATAAAAAAAACAGTTTTATTAACTGCTACTTGTTCTACTAATCATATTTATTATATCAAACAATTACTAAAAAGAACACTTTTTTTTAAAAATGTCCCTACTAAGTTTATATTTTAACAACACAATAGTTTATATCTACCAAAATTTAATAAATAAGTATATATATTCTTTTGTTATTGGTGTTAAAAGCTAATAATTAAGTTAGTAATTATAGCTTCTGAATTTCTGTTTCCCTAGAGATTAAATAATGCAAGTTTCAACACTATTAAGACTGCTCTATTGTGATCTAATTCCACTCTTTCAAAATATAACTTTGCAGGAGTTCAACGATTAGTAGAACCCCAAATAAATATTAACATAAAAAAAATGCAAGCAAATTATTTTTTCAAAAATCTACTTACAAATACTTTCTCTTTTCAGAGAAAGTTACAAACAACTATACCATACCAGAATGTCTATTTATTTAAATAGACAAAAATATTATAACATAAAAAAAAGCACACAAAATACAGAAAGGCTCATGTCATTATTGTGTACCTAGGCACTTCTTTTATCTTTAATTGAAAAAAAATGTTTAAAGATAGTGACAAAAGAAACCCAGAATAATTATACCACACCTTCGCGCAACAGCATGAATAGTATTATATATATTGCGAAGCAAAAAATTTTGTATATTTTTAAACCCCTTTTTTAAGAATAGCATTTTTTAGCATAAGTCAAAGACAACCCCACCCCCTTTTTTTTCTCAATATATGGTAAAGATAATAATATTTATGTGGTTGTGGTGTGTTAAATTAATGTGAATATGTTTAGTGAGTAAGAATACAATGATAGTTTAAATTTATCTTTAATACTTGATATTTTGTAATTAATGTGTAAAATGGTATTGACTTTATGGTATTATAAATATAATTATATATAAGAAAATGCGCAAGCATTTTCATTATATAATTATTATTTTATAAGAGTGTCTTAGAAAAGACCATAGAACATTATAAAAAAATTAAAAGATTAAAGTTCTTTAGTTTAGAATAACCTTATGAAATAAACATATTCACAAAGTAGGGAAAAGTTGTGGTATAATAAAATTATGAAAAGATATATGATTACATGAGCTTATGCAGATAGTGATAAAACAGAGTGAAAGTATGTTCCTAATACTCCAACAACAAGATTATATTTTGGAGTAGATCCATGAGCTGCATGATGTTCAATATTAAATACATCAGATCAATCTAGAGAAAAATATTTAATTTCACTTATTGAATGTAATGATTTTAAACCTTTGTTACCAACTAAAACATCTGATCCTATAGAGATTAACAATAACAATAATTTTAATACTTTACCTTTGGAGCTACCTAAGCAATATGGACAAAAATAAAGAGTTATTAGGTACTGTACAACGTATGGAAGAAATTTTGAAAGACTCTACTTTCAAGTAGAAAAGAGGTGATAATATGAATAAAAATTTATTAAAAAAAATAGAAACACATGTAGAGCAATGTAAGTTAGGTGATTCTACTTTATTATTAAGTCAAGATGAGTGAGAATATTTATTAAATCTTTTAATACCAAAAAATAATGTAGGTGTAAATAATTTACCTGTAAATACAAAAGGTCTTTCTGATAGTTTAATAGAAGAATTAATACATTTAGGTATTGGTGTCATCTCAGGATTATTTGGTAAATAATATGGAATATTTAGATTACAAAAGAGCAAGACTAGAAGAGCTAAATGTAATTGAAACTATAAATAACAGATTTAAACGCATGAGTCTAGAACAAACAAACTTTGATGATGATGTAAATAAAAAAATAGATGCTATTGGTTTTATGGAGATAGGTAATAATAAAATAAAAAGACCAATTTTAGCACAAATTAAATCATCTACTTGATTAAAATTACCTAAGGTAGATCAACTTATTTATTTACAAAAAGTTTATAAGAATATGGACAAAAAAAACTCTGGTGCATACAAAGCTTTAATATGCTATACAAAGCATAAAAATGGTAAAATAAATAGAATCTGAATTTATGATATAGAAAAAAAATTAACTAAATTAATTAGTTAATTTTTTTAATTATTTACGTGGAAATGCAACTCTTCTTTTCTATATATAGTTACACCATCTATTGTTATAAAATCT
>JAAGZN010000295.1 GCA_024206165.1 Bacteroidota bacterium | reverse complement strand
GATGTGGATTATTGATAACTTTTAATTATTTTAATTTTTAATTGCTAAAAGTTAACAACATTCCACATCTAATATTAATATTATTATAAAAATAAAAAATTAATTTTATTTCGCTTAGACAGACTTGCGTTTACAGACCCTCTATCAATCACAATCCCCTTCTTCTAATCTCTCTTCATTATTTTCTTTTTCATCATCATCATCATCTTCATCAGATTGATCATTATCTTCTTCTGGGTCATCTGTATCTTTATTTTCATTTTTTTTAAATTTTCTTTTGAAACTATGATGATGTATTCTAGCTGCAGCTTCATAAGGATGTTCATTATTTTCTAAACGTTTTTTTTTAGCAGCTTGTGCTTTTTTTTCTTTAGCTTCTATTTTTTCTCGATCTTCAAAAATAGTTGTTACTGTTTTTCCTCTTTCTTTAAGTTTTCTTATTCGATCTTTAACTCTTTTTATTCGATCATATCTTCTTTCATTTCTTTCAAAAAACTTTAAAAAGGGACCAGATGCTTCATTTTTTTTAGTATTTCTTATTTTTTCTTGGGTTTTTAAATTATCTTTTTCTTTTATATCGGTATTTTTTGTTATTGTGTCAGAGTCATTGGAAATTTCTTTTTTCTGGCAATATATGCTTATTACAAATAAATAGCTCAAAATAAAAAATCTTGAATATCTATTTTTACTTTTATTTAATGGAATAAATAATCTCATAAAATCAACTTAAATATAAAATGTCTTATATTTAATTGTACTATTTTTTTCTTAATATTCCAATTTCCATAGAAATAATAATATAAATTTACTGTCTCAAATTTGGTTAAAGCCTCCATCTTTCAGATGGAAAATGACTTCAGTCCTTTAAATTCCTTATTTTAAATGTAAAATGTTACATTTGTGACATGGAAAATTATAGCAAAGGAAGCCATACTATTTATC
>JAAGZN010000294.1 GCA_024206165.1 Bacteroidota bacterium | reverse complement strand
TGGCGAGGACCACTAGCCCCACTCTCTCAGATCTCGACTCCACTGAAAATCGAGTTGACACTAAAATTAGAAGCAACTACTGAAAGCTACTGTTTAAAACAAATTTGAAGTCAATATTCCAAAACTCGAATTTTAAGGGATTAAAAGTAGTCCATGTTTGTCATTTCTGGGGGTACTTGACCCACTACTCTGAGATTGGATTTTCATTGAAAATCTTTTTGAGACCAAAATTAGTCGCTACTACTACCTGAATGCTACTTTTTAAAACAAATTTGAAGTGAATTTTCCAAAAACCCGAATTTTAAGCGATTAATCGTCGTCCATATTTATCATTTCTGGGGTTACTTGCCCCTACTCTGAGATTGGATTTTCATTGAAAATCTTTTTGAGACCAAAATTAGTCACTACTACTACCTGAATGCTACTGTTTAAAACAAATTTGAAGTGAAAATTCGAAAAACTCGAATTTTAAGCGATTAATCGTCGTCCATGTTTGTCATTTCAGGGGGTATCAGGCCCCAG
>JAAGZN010000293.1 GCA_024206165.1 Bacteroidota bacterium | reverse complement strand
CGAAAGCCATAAAATCAAAAAAAAATTATTTGAACGGTGCATCATTTGAACACCGGCAACTGGTACTGGTACTGGCACTGGCAGATGACTGGCTGGCACTGGTACTGGTACTGGCACTGGTACTGGCACTGGTACTTGGCACTTGGAACTTGTACTAGTTGCCATTCTTCTTGCCCGACCGCCCGAGCGGCCGCCAGCCCGCCTTCTTGGAGAGCCACAACACCCCACCACGACCGATGTCACGACCACCGGGACACGGCGGCGGCGGCATCAGCTCCTCATCAGACATCTTGTCGATCTTGTCGATGTTCTTCATGGCGGGGAGCTTGGCGCCGCCGCTCTCATAGCGAAAGGTAACCTTGCTATTATTACCGTAGGTCTTGGTGTAGTCCATTATGCACGGCACCTTGTCGTTGACGAGCCTCGGCATCTCATTGTTCTTCAAGTCCACCTTGACCTTCGGCTTCGGCTTCGGCTTGACAGTGGCCTTGACCTTGGACCTGACCATCGGCCTTCTGTACACACTGCCGTCTGTAAACTCGGTATACTCCCCCCAGTCCGTACGGTTGTCGCGGCTGTTGAACGCGGGGGTCTTCTCGTACTCTGGGAAGTCGGGCATCTCCCAGGCCGGCCGCTTCACCTGCCCGGCGTTCCAGTCGCTCTCCAACATGGCGGCGGTCGACATGGCCACATTCTTCTCGTTAATCTGAACATTGGACGTTAGTTAAAGAAGCATTGCGCATCATCGCACCTTAACAAGGAGCTTGTCCTGGTTCTGGTTCTTTTTCTGCTCCTGCTCCACCTTCTCCTGCTTGATGGAGTCCTGCTTGCCGACGGAGTCCTGCTTGCCGACAGAGTCCTGCTTGCTGACAGAGTCCTGCTTGCTGACGGAGTCCTGCTTGCCGTTGTCCATCATGGACCTGCAGGGACGAATTTAGAAAAAAT
>JAAGZN010000292.1 GCA_024206165.1 Bacteroidota bacterium | reverse complement strand
GTCTGTCCTAATATTCTCTCTGCTTCCGTTTCTACTGTTTGAGTCTGTCCTAATATTCTCTCTGCTTCCGTTTCTACTGTTTGAGTCTGTCCTAATATTCTCTCTGCTTCCGTTTCTACTGTTTGAGTTTGTCATAATATTCTCTCTGCTTCCGTTTCTACTGTTTGAGTTTGTCCTAATATTCTCTCTGCTTCCGTTTCTACTGTTTGAGTTTGTCCTAATATTCTCTCTGCTTCCGTTTCTACTGTTTGTGTTTGTCCTAATATTCTCTCTGCTTCCGTTTCTACTGTTTGAGTTTATCCTAATATTCTCTCTGCTTCTGTTTCTGCTGCGTCACCCCGTATCTCTGCACCGTCCTGATTTACTTCTCTGACCGTTCTATCTTCTCCCCCTGATCCGACATCTGTCACTGTTTCATCTTCTCGAAATAGTGGCTCAAAGAAGTCCTTCTGCGTCGTCCTTTGGAACCTCGGTGGCTTGGCCCCTGTAAGATATCTGTGAACTTTCTTGAAATGATTTACATATATTTATG
>JAAGZN010000291.1 GCA_024206165.1 Bacteroidota bacterium | reverse complement strand
GACGTACCTGAGAAGCAATGTAACAGCGCCTGCAACGACTGGTGATGCAACACTTGTGCCAGATAAAGAGCGACATCCACCCCTGAAAAATAGACATCATTCGATATTGTGGACGTTCCAAGAATATGGCTTTTTTGCTTTACGATTGCAATTCTTAACAAACAGAAATTAAACAAAACGAATGTATGGAATTAGATTTAGAATAAGATTCAATTTCTCACAACATTGAAAGCTTCTTCGTGTTGATACTGAAGGTTTTGTGAATTTCGGAGTCCTGTTTTCCCACTTTCTTTATTGTTCTGATGCGTCGCGTCAAAGATGGATTTTTTCAACTTTGACGCGTCCTGACGCATTGCTCAAAAAACGCGATGCGTGCGCAATG
Source organism: Bacteroidota bacterium (assembly GCA_024206165.1). Classification (GTDB taxonomy): domain Bacteria; phylum Bacteroidota; class Bacteroidia; order Cytophagales; family Amoebophilaceae; genus JAAGZN01. The sequence continues at coordinate 244 of JAAGZN010000291.1, read as the reverse complement.
CGTCGAGTGACGCTGACCTTATAAGGGCAGCGTCATGACGCGACGCATCGTGACGCGTCCAGTGTGAATTGAGCTTTAGGCCAATAGAGGTCTCACCATTGTCGCATTTTAAAGTTGTGACTTACACCTGAAGTATTCATCCTGCAAACTTTCAAACTTAGGTATCCATCCCACCCCTCAATTCTGCATGTAATAGGCTTATTCACAACTATGTATACGCTATATCTTTTTGCCCCAAATTCTT
>JAAGZN010000290.1 GCA_024206165.1 Bacteroidota bacterium | reverse complement strand
GAACAGCCTTGAACTTATTACACCGAGGGTTTCTTATAGTTCCCCATGAGACTTAGTGCAAACTTAGCCCTGCAATAAGAGTTCAGCCCAATTTCTTATAAAATACGTCTTTCGCATGGAATAAAACGATCCCGTTTGCTCTAAAACGTTGTAAACAAACGTATTACAACAGTTTTGTCCATGGGAACAGCGTACAACTTTTTACACCGAGGGTTTCTTATAGTTCCCTATGAAATTAAGTGAAAACTTTGCCCCAGAATAAGAGTTTATCTTAACTTCTTATAAAATACGCCTTTTCCATGCAGTAAAACGATTCCGTTTGCTCTAAAACCTTGTAAACAAACGTATAAAGAAGGTTCTGTCCGTGGGAGCAGCCTAGAACTTATTACTCGACGGTTTCTTTTAGTTCCCCATGAAACTTAGTGAAAACTTAGCCCAACAATAAGAGTTCACCTCAATTTCTTATAAAGTACGCCTTTCGCATGGAATAAAACGATTCCGTTTATTCTAAAACGTTGTAAACAAACGTATTAAACCAGTTCTGTCCATGGGAACAGCCGGACACTTATAACACCGCGGGTTTCTTACAGTTCCCCATGAAACTCAAGGAAACTTAGCCCCGCAATAAGAGTTCACCTCAATTTCTTATAAAGTACGCCT
>JAAGZN010000289.1 GCA_024206165.1 Bacteroidota bacterium | reverse complement strand
TGCTTACTGTTTGTTTTATTTTATCTATTAATGACAATTTTATTTTCTTTTGAATTAATTTTGACAACTTACAACAGGATTAAATATCTTTTCAAATATTAAAATATTTGATCAGCAGTCTGAAGACTACTGATAGCAGCTGACTTTCTTTTCATTTGAATTAATTTTGACAACTTATAACAGGATTAAATATCTTTACAAATATTAAAATATTTGATTAGCAGTCTGAAGACTACTGATAGCAGGTTGCAAACTTCAAATAGCTGACTAATTCAATAAATTTAATTGTTAATTTTATTTAATTCGAAGATATCCAAAGAGCTACTAGCTGAATGAATCAATATATTCGGCAAACAATCTTCGAATGCCAATACTAAAACATCAAAATATTCTTCGCTATTAGCACATTTCCAAATAAAAACGAGTTTTTTATTAATATATTTATTTAGGATACAACCTTTGTCATATTCCAAAACATGATCATCATGATCATTTTCAGTAAAATCTAATTCCATTTCACCTGTATCAATATCAACTTTTATTATAAGAATCGTTTTTTTAAAATATAATTTTATTTGATCTAAAAAATTTGCTTCTGTTTCAGAATCAAAAACTAATTCAACATTAAGTAATATTTGACCTTCAATGTTATTTTCCACCATATTTCTGTGCTTTTTTTGAAGCTGCCTTAACTAATTTCATAATGGTACGAGCATCTTGATCTCCTTTTGCTTCCAAATTTGCTATTTCTCCTAATGATTTACTCCAATAATCGCTCCTTCCTTGTTTCAATGCCGAACCAGCACCACCTCTAATTTTCAAAGCTTCTGCAGCTGTTTTATCTTTAAGATTTACTAAATTTCTAATCGCTTTGTTTCCTCCTTTAGTAAGCTTCGTAGAAATAGAATCTGAAGAATTCTTATTAGTAGTTTTAACATTATTTGATTTTGATGTATTATTTCTAATCTTCCTACCCCCACTACCAACGACATCAGAACCAACAACCAAATTCTCTTCTGCAGCAATTACTTTTCCTTTACCTTTCTTTAATTTACCTTTTAAATCTACATTTTTTGTAACTTTAAAACTATCTTTTTTATAAGTTATTTTTGCTTTAATTTTTTTGTTT
>JAAGZN010000288.1 GCA_024206165.1 Bacteroidota bacterium | reverse complement strand
TGCGTTCCACTGCTGAGAACGCTGGTATTATCTGTCCGGCGCAGACTCTGCTGCGGACGGAAATACCACATTTCCGACAGACGGAGATACATAAATTCCCAATTTATTATCGAAGTCTGCGGATTGCACCGTCAATCCACCTCCCACTGGCCTGACGGCCTGACGCAGCAATGCAATGCAATGCAGTGCAATGCAATGTCCTACTGCAATGCAATGCAATGCAACGTCATGCAGTGCAATGCACCGACTCCTGAAAAGCAATGCAAATACTGTTGCACCACCCCAGAGTTCACCTGGCACACACCCGTGCCCGGACCTTTCGTCCTCCAGCACACAGCGCCCATGACCATCCGTCACTCTGGCACCCAGTGACCAAAGGTCACCCACCTGGCCTCGCAAGGAAAAATTCCCAATTTATTCGAAGTCTGCATCACAGAAAAATGCGGCCGGCCGCGGCAGCCCGGCCCGGCCCAGCCTCACTGGCAGCCCTCACCGGCAGCCCTCACTGGCGGCCCGGCCTCACTGGCAGCCCTCACTGGCAGCCCTCACTGGCGGCCCTCACTGGCGGCCCTGCCCGGCACTCCGGCGGCCCAGCGGCCCAGTGGCCCGGCGACCCAGCGGCTCGGTGGCCCGGCGGCCGCGGCCTGGCGGCAGCCCTCGCCGGCGGCGGCCCACCCTGGCAGCGGCCATCACAGGCGGCGGCCCTCACTAGCGGCCGAGACGACATGCTCCGGCGGCCCGGTGGCCCGGAGGCCCGGCGGCCGCGGCCTGGCAGCGGCCCTCACTGGAAGTGGCCCTAACTGGCGGCGGCGCCCACAGGCGGCGGCCCTAACTAGAGGCCCTCACTGGCCTGGCGGCCGAGACACAATTCATTCGAAGTCGGCAACACATCTCAATGCCGTGTCGTGTATCACATGTAGCGGGTCATGCGCGACACCGCACACCAGCCCGGCACCCCAGCCGGCCACAACATAACGCCGGCCACCAGGCTCCGGCACTAGTTCTTCAGACCAGCCCTCAGAACCCGGCCCTCGGCCCCCCCGGACCTCGGACCCCGATAAGTGTTGTGGGTAATGCCACACACCACCGCCACCGCCCCGAGCACCCCCCGGCACGGCCCACATCCCCAGCCTAAAGGCCCCGGATGCACAGCCAAGGTCCCCGACTCTCGGCCCCCGGCCTTCGGCCCCCGGCCTTCTGTCGCCAGCCCTCGACTGCCGGCCCTCGGCCGCCGGCCCCGCCCCCGGACCGCAGCCGGTGCCGGGCAGGGCCACATTTGAATGCACGGCGGAAAGCGACTCACCCCTGGCCTAATGGCTCTGGGTGCCCGGCGGAACGTGGTGCTACTGACGCCACCCGCCTGTCCTCGCCCCCAGCAGGCAGAGGACACTCTCGTCAAGATGAAGCAGAGCACCATACTGTACCGTGCTAAGATGAGCCAAAATCCCCGACCCTTGGCTCCCGGCCCTCAGCCACCGGCCCCGCCCCCGGACTGCAGCCGGTGCCAGGCAGGGCCCACATCCCTAGTCTAAAACTTTTGGATGCACGGCGGAAAGCGACGCACTCGGCCGACCGCCACTGACGTCTCCCCACCCGTCCCCGCCCCCGGACAATCTCAGTACCGGGCAGGAACCACACCCCTGGCCTAATGGCTCTGGGTGCCCGGCGGAACATGGTGCCCCTGCCACCACCCGCCCGTCCTCGCCCTCAGCAGGCAGGACACTCTCGTCATGATGAGGCAGAGCACCGGACTTTGCCGTCCCAAGGTGCGAAGCACTGCACCAGGACATACTGCACTGCACTGTGCCGCACCATGGTGCGCTGTGCAAAGCCACACAGCAAAGAACACTGCACTGCATTGCACTGCACCGTAAACGGTGCTGCACATTAGTTACTACACTCGCTGCACTGCACCACACACTGTGCTGTGCACTTACATGTCGTGCACCAAAAAATACCTGCCGTCCGAAGAGCTCGTCCCCTAGTCAAGCCTCCAGCTGACGCCGGAACACCTACTCACCAGGAAAATGTAGTCCGTCGTCGAAGATAAATGCATCCACCCCCTCCTTCACATTGTATCCAATACATTGTATTGTAAATACAACCCGAAGGAAGCAGTGGACATGAAATGAAAATCTCCCTGCATAGGGCGCCATCATGCAATTCAGTCAATCAAGTGCCTAATATGCACGCCACTAGTGGACGCCGATTTTTGGTATTCGGGAACCGGAAGCTCAATAGCCTCTCTTCGGAGATTTTCCACCCTGCCCTGGCAAACAGTGTTGAAAACCCCCAACCAGGGATTAAACCAACACCATTTGCACACGACCACGAGTTCAGTCCAAGTCAATACCCGGCACTGCAACCCTGGTCAGGCAACAATCCGGCCAGACCCAGCCGCACGGAGAAATAGAAAACTCTTTCTCTCCGCCGCCCACTGAACTCACCAATTAAGAGGAGTAAGGGCAGGTGGCGACGATCCTAAAGAAGCCAACAAAAGTGGAAAACACACCACACAGCGACGGGAAGTGGCGTGAATCAAAGCAAAGCAGCGAACATTGTTCACCCACCGCTCGTGAACAGCGGAAGGTGGCCAGCTTCGCCACCGCGAAAACCTTCGCCCAACAATATTTGCTAGCAAATAATATTTTGGCGTCAGTTTTCCACATCATAGATGTCAGTGATTCACACCAAAAACCCGGAGTCGAAGTCGGAGTCGCAGGAAATTTGTTGCACAATTGAATACACATAATCTGTATTTAGCAGCACAAATTACTTGACATAATTCGGCAACGGACGACTGAATCCACACCTCCCGACAGTGTCGGACCGACACCCCACTTGGTCCTGTCGTCGGAGAAGTGCACATACTTGACCACCAGCTCGTACACAGGATCACACCCGTCGTCCCCGCAGCCGCCCCCGTCCAAGCGGCCGCAGGTCCGCCAGAAGGTGCCGAGCTCCTCCACATGGCGCCCCGCTCACAGGCTGCCGGCCACGCGCCCCTGCACCTGGGCCCGCCTGTGGTCCACCTCCACGAAGTCGAAGCCCACGTCACCCCCTCCATCGGTCAGGTGCTGTCACACCGCACCAGACCCCGGGCCAGCCGGGACCCCGTAGCTATGTTGTCGCCCCGGTCCCGATCCAGCCACTCCCGCCCTCCGCCAATCAAAATTCTATCGACTTGGGCTCTTCTGATCTAGTGTCAGACATGCCTAGCTGCACCACAGGCCAGTGACCTGCCGTTTCTCGAACGAACAATGATGCTTCAGGCTAAATAAAGCAGAAAAATTTCTCAATTGGTCCGTTCACCACGGCATGTCACATTCACAGTCACAGACACAGTCACAGTCACAGGCCACAGTTGCGACCACACAGACCGCCTGTGAAGCGGTCAGCAATATAATTGCACAAACCGCGCCGGCCGCAAAATCGTGCAGCGCAGCTCCCACCTCTTTAGCTTAGTGCACCTTGAGGCCGAGCCTGGCGTCAGAGTTGAGCCTGCCTCTAGCCTGGCGGACTCCCGGCCGAGGCCGAGGATGGCGCCGGAACCTGCTTCAGAGCCGGGCCCCTCCGGCTCCAGCTCGGCAGCCTCGCCGCCGGCCTCAGCTCGGCGTCATTCGGGGCCGGAGCTCCCTCCAGCCTGGCGGACTCCCGGCCGAGGCCAAGGATGGCGCCTGAACCTGCTTCAGAGCCGAGCCCCTCCGGCTCCAGCTCGGTGGCCTCGCCGCCGGCCTCAGCTCGGCGGACCGCGCCGCCGCCAGCCGCCGCACCGCCCGCCGTATGATACGTCCACTGCCTGGGACTTCTAGGCCGGCAGAAGTTCTGCTGCGGCCATCCTACCGGATTCTGCAAATGGGTCTGGAAACATCCATCCGAAACCCTTTTGAGTGTTTTTACAGCAGGGAGAAGAAAGCATCACCTGGCGCATATTCGCCACCTCGAGGATGACTTTGTATCCTCCTCGTAATCGACGCATCTCCACTTGTCCTCCCCAAGGAAGCCCCATAGAGCACCGTCCATCCTGGGGATCACCACGAATCATCGATTCACAGGCAGAACGCTCGCAAAAAATGCGACCGTTCACAGATACCAAACCTCCCCTCATGAAGCCGTAGTCGCCTCATCCGGGAAAGCCTCTGATCACACAACATTTCTCCACCCTTGAAGAAATGTCCCACAGCGGAGAGAAAGAACATGCGTGCTTTCTCTCTGCGGTCCAGGGATCACCTGACGGGTCCAGCTGTGTACAGCCGGACGCCGAAGGTCCCTTGGGACCGCCGGCGGACCAGCTGACTATCAGCTGTCCCCGGCAGCCGCAGCACGTCTGGCTAGCCTCCCAGATAATGCA
>JAAGZN010000287.1 GCA_024206165.1 Bacteroidota bacterium | reverse complement strand
CAAAGTTAATTGTTGTTCAAAATGCTTTCTCATTATTGAAATTTTAGTTGAATATTTACTCGAATATAAAGAGGTGAATCTTGAAAAAAAAGTTAGAAAACGATATAGGATAAGGAATTGACTTATTATTCGATAGGTATGCTTTTGGTATATTTTGTGTTTTTATAAGCTGACTACTTCTTTTGTGATATATACATGAATTTAAATTGTAACTTTTAACTATAGTTTTGTTTGCTTACAAACACTAGTTATGACAATTATGCTTATTTCCTATTTGTTAAAAATGATAAAAACATATCCTTGGAGTTATTAATAATTGTAAAATGAAGGATATTTCTGTAAAGAAGGTAGATTTAGCAAAATTTTGGAGTTCATGGAAAATTAAAGTTTATTAAATTAAAATTTGAAAGGTTATTAGGCTTTATGATTTTCATTTTTTAAAACAAAAGCTACAGAATTTTTTCTAGATCTTGAAGGCAGATCAGTAATTTTTTGCCAAGAGTTATTTTCAGGATCATAACAATAAAACTCTTTATATAAATTTCCATCATTATCTTCTCCTAATCCAACATATCCTTTATTATTTAAAGTAAAAGCTACGCATCCCCTTATTGATTTTCCAGGAAAAGGTTTGATCTCAGTCCATTTATCATTTTTGGGATCATAAGAATAAAAAAGGTTTTCTTTAAAATATTTCTTAGATTTTCTTCTTTTCTTAGATTTTAGATTTTTTTCTTTCATTCCTCCAAAGCCAACATAAGCTTTATCTTTAATAACAAAGACAACATCTGCATTATTACCTTCAGGAATATTTTGAAGTTGTTTCCATTGATCATTCTTATCTAAACAAAAAAATGTTTTTCCTCCTAAAAATAAAGTATCATTAATAGTAAAAACTAATTTAGGATTTTGCTTTGATTCATATTCAAATGCTTTGATCCATTTATTTTGGATAGTGTTATATTTAAAAATATTAGCAAAGTTTTTGGCTCCAAATCGTCCTAATCCAACATATCCAATAGATTTAATAGTAAAAGCAATCATATTCCTTCTTAAACACAAAGGAAAAGGAGCAATGAGTGACCAAGTATCATTTTTAGTATTATATCTATAAATATCTTCGCGATAACGTTCAGGAATTTTTAAAGAAGGATCACCATCATCTTTTCCACAACCAACATAAGCTTTACCTTTAACAACCAAAGAAATGGAATCAGTTCTTCGGCCACCGGGAAACTTTTTGAGTTTAATCCAATTGTTTAATATGTAATTATATCTATAAAAATCTCTTCTATAATTTTTTTCTAAAGGTTTCGAAAGGTTATCTTCACCAAGTCCAACATAAGCATATTCAATAGGTTCTTCTTTAATTTCTTTTTCAATAAGAGACTCTTTATTAGAATTGCTTACATTATCAATAGCTCCAGCCTTAGAGATACTAGAATTTAATAAATATGTTAAGAAAACTATTTTTATAAAAGATAGCGACGATTTAGAAAATTTATCAATCATATTTAAAAATTCTTGTTATTGTTAAAGAATAATTATAAATTTTTTATTTAAATAACAATTTTTGTTTATTTTTATAACATTGCTTTGTAATAATAATATAAAAACAAAATTATAGAACCTCAAGTTTTCACATTAAAAGATTCTAACATATTATCAAAACCCCCTTTTTTCTTACTCATCAATCTCATAGTTTTCCTCATATCTTTAAAATTATTCATAAGTTTTCCTATTTCATCAATATTAATACCGCTTCCTTTGGCAATCCTTGTTTTTCTGCCAAAATCGATAATATCAGGATTAGATCTTTCTAAAGGAGTCATAGAATAGATCATTATTTCAAAAGGTTTGAAGGCATTATCATTAACATTTAAGTTTTTAACCTTATTACCTAATCCAGGAATCATACCTGCGATATCTTTAAGATTTCCTAGCTTTTTTAAATTTTTAATTTGACCTAAAAAGTCATTATAATCAAATTTATTTTTACATATTTTTTTAGTTAATCTTTTAGCTTCTTCATCATCATAAATTTGCTGAGCTCTTTCAACTACAGAAATAACATCACCCATTCCTAATATTCTGCCAGCCATTCTATCAGGATGGAAGATATCTAAATTTTCTATTTTTTCTCCTGTTCCTATAAACTTAATGGGTTTATTAACAACATTTTTAATTGTTAAAGCTGCACCCCCTCTTGTATCACCATCAAGTTTTGTTAAAACAATACCATCAAAATCTATTCTATCATTAAAAGTTTTAGCGGTATTTACGGCATCTTGTCCTGTCATTGAATCTACAACAAAAAGAGTTTCTTGGGGATTAACTTCTTTTTTTAATTCTTCAAGTTCCTTCATCATATTTTCATCAATAGCTAATCTACCTGCTGTATCTATGATAACTATTTTTTTCTTTTCCTTTTGTGCTTTAGAAATTCCATTTTTTGCAATACTCTTAACATTTTTATTATCATCTTCAGAATAAACTTCAACTTCAATACTTTCGGCTAGAGTTTTAAGTTGATTTATGGCAGCAGGCCTATATACATCGCAAGCTACTAGAAGGACGCTCTTTCCTTCATTTTTTAATTTATTAGCTAACTTGGCACAAAAGGTAGTCTTACCAGATCCTTGCAAACCTGAAACTAAGATAATAGAAGGATTACCTGAAAGGTCGACTTCAGATTTGCTACCTCCCATCAATTTTGTTAATTCATCTTTAACAATTTTTGTCAAAAGTTGACCAGGAGATACAGAAATTAAAACATCTCTTCCTAAAGCTTCTTTTTTAATTTTATCAGTTACCTCTTTAGCAATTTTATAATTTACATCTGCACTTACTAATGCTCTTCTTATTTCTTTTAAAGCAGAAGAGATATTTATCTCTGTAATTTTTGCTTGTCCTTTTAATTTTTTTATTGCTTTATTTATGCTATCTGATAAATTTTCAAACATCTTTCTAAGTTTTTAATTAAGTGAGTTTATTTTTTAATATACTAAAAGTATATGAAGATACGGAAAAAGGTCGTTGATACTCAATGAGTTATGATCGATTTTTCTTACATCTTCAATTGGAAGTAGTATAGTTCAAAAATGAATTAATGTAATATTATTCTCAAATATCAAGATTTTGATAATTATTCGATCTAAGTCAATTTTAATCAAATAAATAAAATATTCTTGAAATTATTAAAACGACATAATTTAACAATATTTTAATTAAATTAAAAAGCTGACATTTTATCTTTGTGAGATTTAAGATTTACATAACATTTTCAACTCCAAGTCCAAATAAAGCGAAGTCATATTTAATCGGATCCTTATTATCCAATTTTTTTAAAATGTTAGTTAAAGCCAAAGCAGTTTTCCAATCCACTTTATCAGTGGAGGCGCTGCAAAAGTCTGGCCTACCTATAAAAAGTTATAAAAAAGGTTTCCTCTCATGAAGTATCTTTTTTAAAATCCATTTTTTAAATTAACGATTCCTGTTATTATTGCCATTTTTATTGCATAGCTCGGTTTACT
>JAAGZN010000286.1 GCA_024206165.1 Bacteroidota bacterium | reverse complement strand
TGCTTCATGAACTCATTTGTTCCATCGTCATCTTCGACCGGCCTAAACATCCCATCAACATTAGACAGAGAATTTCCTTTAACTATCTAAGCACCTACCTAACCTTTGCTTTTATACTTGATTTCTACTAAATCGACCATGCTGATTCGAATAAGACTTTGAAACATTTTGGATTTTGACCGGAAGTGCCATTTTTGATGACGTCAATAACTGTCATTTTTAGAACTGAAATCGCTTTAACTCTTCATGTGCAAGTCTGACGTGTTCGAAAGTAGTTTATTTAGACAGCACTTGATCAGATCTTTCGATTGATGTATCATTTGTTGGATTTTAACAAAATCTTAGCAATTTCTATGACGTCACCGATCCAATGACGTCATATTTGCGCTATTTTTAGAATTGATTTATCTCGATTTTTTTCATTGATTTAAATTCAATCGACCACACAGATTTTGAATTCGCAGTCGACGAGTAATTATCATGTACAAAAAAGTATTTTAGGCATGTCATAATCCCCATTGTTTCGAACCATTGAGAAGTTACATGGTCTAAAAAACTTTTTCTGTGCATACTAATTGTTCATCGACTGCGAATTCGGAATCTGCGTGGTCCATTTAGTTGAAATCGATGAAAGAAATCGAGATTATTCAATTCTAAAATTAGCCCAAATATGAC
>JAAGZN010000285.1 GCA_024206165.1 Bacteroidota bacterium | reverse complement strand
TGAATATATAAATAACCATATAGATGCTCATAAAATTGGTAACATTGAAAACTTACAATTAGAGTAGCTCTTTAGAGCTTATTGCGACTTACAGTCAAGATAATAATTCCACCATCTTCAGATGGTCGGTATTTTAATTTTTTTTCTTTGTCTATTATAATTTTTTTGAAATTTGAGATTAATTGCATAAATGTGTTCAAATTAAGTTTTTCTTGATGTTTAATTAGACTTTCAAAATATTCTGCTGGATAGTTTATATAAATATTTGAAATAATAAGTTTAGATAAACTATCTTCAACTCCAATGTAATCTAATATCTTATTGAATCCTTCTAAATTGTGATTTTTTGCTGCATCATCAAAGATTTCGTATATTAAGTAAAAATTTTTAAGTTTTAATTTTAACTTAGATTTAATATTTTGTTTAGTTTTGGAGTCTTTAGATACAAACAAATAATTTAATAAATAATCATTAAGTTCTCGGTATTGTTAATTTAATATAGATATCTCTCCATTCCATTTAGCCATTAAAAGTTTAATAGAATACTCTAGCATTTCTGTACTTTTGCTATAGCATTTTGTTTTTCTTCGCATTCTTGCTAAAAAATGGCGGAATAAACT
>JAAGZN010000284.1 GCA_024206165.1 Bacteroidota bacterium | reverse complement strand
ATATTATAAAATATTATAGAAAAAATACAATCGGCATCTATCACTAATAAAATATGTTGATATAAAATGAGAAAACCTATTTTGATAATAAAAATTTGATGCTAAAATATTAAAAATTAAGAGTTTTCTATCAGGCACTATATAAAAGAACAAAGTCTATTGGCATATAATCCAGGCTATTTTTATCTTTCAATCAATAATCGTCCTATTACTGATTATCTTAGTTTCTGTGAATCTATAATAAACCACAGAAGAGGGCATTTCTTAAAATTTGAGACATTTAAAAAATTACAAAAGAAATTTTCTAATATTAATGAAGATCATGCATAAGCAATAGTTGCAATACTTATATTAGAAACTCCATATTTTAAAAATTCATGAGTGCAAGCTTCTATTGTTGATCCAGTTGTTATAACATCATCAACCAAAAGGATGCTTTTATTTTTTAAGTGTTTAAATTCTTTAATTTCAAAAGCATTTTTCATATTTTCCCATCTATCCCATTCATTAGATATTTTAGTTTGAGATTTTGTATTTATTTTTCTAATTATAAAATCCTTTTTTAAAGGTCTTGATAAAACTGTTGAAATTCCTTCGCCAAAAAAATCTGATTGATTATATCCTCTTATTTTAATTCTTTCTTTACTTAATGGAATAGGGATTATATAATCAAATTCATTTTTAAAACCCATTTGCAATATAAAGCTTCCATATATTTGACCTAATATTTTTCCGATCTTTGTTTTATCTTTATACTTTAGATTATGAATCAAATATCTAATCTTGCTTTTTTTTCCAAATTTTAAAAAAGTAAAACAATATTTAATTGGTATCTTGCCATAAAAAAGTTTACTTACATAACTTTGATTTAAATTGATATTGTAATTTGGAATTGTTATTTCATTATTACATTCTAAACAAATAATTTCTTCTCCTTTAATTAAAAAATTATTGCATATAAGACAATTAGAAGGGAAAATAGTATTTATAAAATTTTCAAATAAACTTTTTAATATCATAATGCATGAACTTATGATTTATTTGTAAATTTATGTAAAAATACTATCAAAATATTTTATTTTTAAAAGTAAAATTATGAAAGTCTCATAAACTATTGATTATTAAATTCAAGATATTATTAAGCGCCTGTAGTTCAACTGGATAGAACATCGGATTTCGGCTCCGAAGGCTGAGGGTTCGAATCCTTCCAGGCGTACCATTAAACTTTGAATATGAATAGAACTACTAATATCATAAGTCCCAACGAAAAAAAAAGTCCAAAACAAAATAAAATTCTTCAGAATAATTTATTTGGAAATCCTAATATAGATATTAATAAAAAGTTAAAAGAACTCTGGAGGCGCTGCAAAAGTCTGGCCTACCTATAAAAAGTTATAAAAAAGGTTTCCTCTCATGAAGTATCTTTTTTAAAATCCATTTTTTAAATTAACGATTCCTGTTATTATTGCCATTTTTATTGCATAGCTCGGTTTACT
>JAAGZN010000283.1 GCA_024206165.1 Bacteroidota bacterium | reverse complement strand
TCGATTATGGCTCGATTAATAATTACCCCGGGTTTGGGCAATATGCTTGATTTTTGGGGTAATTTTTCTATTAAATATACCGCTAAATCTTTGTTTTTAACTAAATTTTATTGATTTTTTCTTTTAACGAAACTCCCTATATAAGTTTTGTGTTTAAAGCCGATTTGACTAATAAAAAGATAATAAACAAAGAGCCCGATAAATGTGAAGAATTAGATTTTTTTTATTATAATAAACTTCCTCATCCAACGATAAATTATATCTCAGAAATAATAGACAAAGCTTTTAGCACTAAAAATCCTTGGATTTACGAAGAAGGATGGGATTTTTAAATTCTATTATTCTTTGTATCTATAAACTAATTCTCCATTTAAAAGTTCTTCTGTAGCAGTCTTACAAGGTTTTGCCATTCTTTCGTAATACTTTGAAATTTTAATTTGTTCTTGATTTTCAAATACTTCCTTAATATCATCCTGAACAGAAACAAACTCTTCTACTTTATAATTAATTTCTTCCCTTATATTTGTATTTATTTGTTTTGCTCTCTTAACAGTAATACATACAGCTTCGTAAATGTTTCCTACTACATCTATTAAAGTATCGAGATCTCTTGTTGTAATGTTAGTATCTTTTCTCATAATTATTATTTTTTTGATTCCAGTTTTATAATCGACTTTTTTATGCTTTTGTAAATTTTGTTTATCCTTTTAGAATATTTTAAATCTGAATTATCAGAAATAAATTCTAAACAATAACCCATAGCTTCAACCCATTTTTGCCATTCTGTTTTTGAATAGTAAGCATCATAATATAATATATTTAACATCAGCCATCTAGCACTTAAAGCCAATTTGGAATTAGTTATATCATTTATAAAATCACCCAGTACTTTTTTAGCAGCATCAAAATATTCAAGAGAATAATATGTATATGCTACATCATATTTTTTTTCATGGATTTTTATCAACATCAAATCCAAAGTTTCATTTACTTCATCTACATATTTTCCGCTGGGATATTTCTTCAAATAATTTTTAAGTATATAAACAGCTTCTTGAGTATAGTTTTGATCATAGTGAATAGAACCTGAAACTTTAGAATTTGCTAATCCTAACATATATATAGCTTCTTCTTCATATTTAGAATTTGCATAATCATTGCAAAACTCTGCAAAGTAATGAATACTTGCAAAATAATCTTCATTGTAATAACTACAATAAGCTTGTTTTAATCTAGCATCAACAATTTCTTCACTTAAAACCATTAAAGGTATTATTTCATCAAATAATTTTTCTGCTTGTTTATAAAGTCCATTATTATAAAAATCTAAAGCTTTATCATATTCTTTTCTCCAACCTTGATTAGAATTAGGAATACCAAAAAGTTTTAAACTAGAATGTTTTTGTTTTTCTACAGTTTTTCCAAATGAATTGAAATTATGTAGCAATAAAAAAAATATTATTTGAAAAACGAAACATCTTAATTTATTCATAAATACAAATTTAACTTTAATTTTATTATTAACAAAATGAATTTTGTTGGAAAGTATATTTGCCATTTCCGATTAAATCACAAATTTACTTTCAATTTCTTCAATACCAATCTTTATAAATGTCCTATAGCCATCTGCTGTATAGTTAGGATTGGCGCAAGCAAACAATTGATCTATTAAATAATTTACTTCTTCTTCAGATAATAAAACTCCATGCGAAAACGCAGATCTTTTAGATAAAGCTCTAATAATACTTTCCTTTTTTTCTAATGACAAACCTTTATTTAACTTATATTGCTCAATTAATCCCTCTAATAATGACTTGGGATCTTTATCAGAAAACTCTGAAGGCATTCCTTTTATAAATATTTCTTCTTTACTTTTAATTTGAATTATAAATCCCAATTGATTTAATTCCTTTGAGCATTCTTGTAATAATAACATATCTCCATTATTCATTTTAATTGAATAAGGAAATAGCAATTGTTGAGAAATTTTTGAATTATTTTTGAATTGATTTAAGAACTTTTCATAAAGAACTCTTTGATGAGCAGCATTTTGATCTATAATAACAAGTCCTGATTTTATTTGAGTTAATATATATTTATTATGTATTTGTAATTTATTAGAATTTATATTTTTAACAATATTTTCATTTTCTGGCATATCATTAACATTATCAACCAAGACTGATTGAATTTGGTTATTTTCTTTTGGTGTTATATTCAAAGTTTTAAAAATTTCATCCCAGCTATTTTTTTTATTAGTTTCTAAGTCATAATTTTTAAAATTTACATAAGCTGAATTCCCCCCCCTCATTTCTCGATGCTTTTCTTGAGCTTTTTCTAAAATTCTAAATTCGCTGGAATTCACATTTTGCTTAAAATCAATAGAAGGAACAACATGATGCTTAGAAATACTTTTTCTCACCGCGGCTTCCAAAATTGAATATACCAATCTTTCATCATCAAACTTTATTTCTGCCTTACTTGGATGTACATTAACATCTATATGCTTTGGATCTATTTCTAAAAATAATACATAAAATGGGAATTGATTGTCTAAAATTAAATTTTTAAAAACACTTTTAACAGCATAATGAAGATATGGACTTTTAATATATCTATTATTAACAAAAAAAAATTGTTCCCCCCTTGTCTTTTTCGCATATTCGGGCTTGCCAATATATCCTTTTATATTAACATATTCAGTATTTTCTTCGCATGATATCAATTGATTTTGATAATTTTTTCCAAAGAGATGAACTATTCTATGACTTAGCTTTGATTGTGGTAAATGATATATTTCCTTATTATCTTGATATAATAAAAACGAAATTTCTGGATATGATAAAGCTATTCTCGTAAATTCATCAATGATATGTTTCATCTCGACTGAATTAGATTTTAAAAAATTTCTGCGAGCTGGAACATTAAAAAATAAATTCTTTATTGCTATCTTAGTACCTTTTAAAACCGAAGTAGAAGTTTGAGAATTTAAATTTGAGCCTTCAATGACTATCTTGGTACCTATTACATCATCATCTACTGTTGTTTCCAATTCTACTTGAGCAATTGCAGCTATAGAAGCTAATGCTTCGCCTCTAAAGCCCATAGTTTTAATTTGAAATAAATCTTCAGATTTTTTAATTTTTGACGTAGCATGCCTTTCAAAACTCATTCTTGCATCTACTTCTGACATTCCTATCCCATTATCAATGACTTGAATTAAAGACTTACCTGCATTTTTAATTATCAATTTGATTTTTGAACTTTTAGAATCAATTGAATTTTCTAATAATTCTTTAACAGCAGAAGAAGGCCTTTGAACTACTTCTCCTGCAGCTATTTGATTGGCTATTGAATCTGGTAACAGTTCTATTATATTTTTCATGTCTATGCTTCAAAAATGATTTATGTTTAATATTTAATTAAAAATATATAATAAAACGATTTCTTAAAATTAAGCATAATAAATAAATAAATAAATTTTTTTTATTGAAGTATCCTAAAATGAATTTGAATTTAATAACCATGACCATCTAATTGTAATTATATCTATACAATTCAAAAAAATAAATTACAAAACTCTTATAAACCATCAATATTATATTATTTTTATAGTTATTAATTTTAACCAAGAGTTAATAACCATGGCATATTTAGTTGAACAAAAAATAAAGGGTCGCATTTACCTTTATCAAGTAGAAAATTTTTGGGATACCCAAAAGAAACAATCCAGACAAAAAAGAAAATATCTTGGCCCCAAGGAAAGGGTTTATAAGAGAAAAAATGATACCTCTCAAACTTGGGAGGCGCTGCAAAAGTCTGGCCTACCTATAAAAAGTTATAAAAAAGGTTTCCTCTCATGAAGTATCTTTTTTAAAATCCATTTTTTAAATTAACGATTCCTGTTATTATTGCCATTTTTATTGCATAGCTCGGTTTAC
>JAAGZN010000282.1 GCA_024206165.1 Bacteroidota bacterium | reverse complement strand
TATAAATATGTCGGGCTTATTTTGGGAGCAACCCAGACAAAATCTGACTATGGAAATTGGATTCAGAGTTGCGCAAACAGGAGAAAATCCCCTGTTTTAGAGTTACCTTGCTCTATAGTAACTACAAAACAGGGTGATTTTCTCCTTTTTGCGCAACTCTGAATCCCATTATTGTCAAGGTCAGGTTTTGTCTGGGCTGCTACCAAAGTAAGCTACAATGATTTTTAGCTTTTACCAATAATTTTTGGCCAAAATATCAGACCCTTAGAAAACCAGTTGTCCTACTCCTCCGTTCCGTCCTCCGCGAAAATCGCCTCAC
Source organism: Bacteroidota bacterium (assembly GCA_024206165.1). GTDB lineage: Bacteria > Bacteroidota > Bacteroidia > Cytophagales > Amoebophilaceae > JAAGZN01. The sequence goes on along the minus strand of JAAGZN010000282.1, from coordinate 297 downwards.
AGAGAGTAGAATTCATGCATGTTAGGTTCACAGGATCAAAGTGCTGTGCCACTAGCGGGAAGCGGGAAGCGGTGGCCGAAGGCCACCGGCTCTCCGCAGGAGCTAGAAGTTAGCGTGACCGGAGGTCGCGCTAACTTCTAGTTTTGAATAATTTCAAATTCAGGTACTTTGCATTCGGCAGCCGCCTGGTCCTGATCGCCTCGGGATTTCTGGCCATTTTTTCTCATCAGCCGTCTGGCACAGTTCCGGTCTTTGGGCGATGGGGACTGGCCATCCTACCTTATAAACCAGCTTTGC
>JAAGZN010000281.1 GCA_024206165.1 Bacteroidota bacterium | reverse complement strand
TTATGATTTTTATAATTTTATTTTTATAAATTAAATATTAAATAAAAGTGATAATTTATTTGGTAAAGTCATAGAATTCAAGATGTATCTAAAACCGGTTATTTTCATACAGAAAAGACCGATTATCAGATATTCTTCAAATGGAAGTAGTATAGTTATCTTGCGTAACTCGAGTATTTAAATAAAAACATTTTGAAAAAATTGAAAATATTAGGATTAGGAGGTTCTATCCATGACTATTCAGCTTGTTTGTTAGATGATAATAATATTATTGCGATAGAAGATGAACGTTTAACACGCATTAGATATGCTATTAATTCAAAAGATCCTTGTAATCCATCTGTCCAATATTGTTTGAAAAATTTAAACTTAGATTTAAATGATATAGACTTAATTGTAGCTAATGATGATTTAGAAACTAATTTTGATAAAAAGCATAAGATTAAAAGAATCAATCATCATCTTGCACATATTTATAGTAGTTATTATATAAGTGAATTTGATGATGCTGCTATATTAATAATAGATGGTGCAGGCAGCAAATTAATACCATCAAATATTAATGAAGACCAAAGAGAAACAACTACATTTGCCTATGCTTCTAATAACGATGTGAAAGTCTTTGAAAAAATATATGGGACTTTAAACGGAGAAAATCCTATATCAAGATCTGAAACTGTTATGACAAATTCTTTAGGCGAACTTTATAGAATTATAGCAGAAAGTATAGGCCTAGGTTGGTTAGTTGGTCCTGGTAAAATGATGGGAATGGCTTCTTATGGAGCAGTAAATAAAGATGATAGATTTGTTTCTGAAATTATGAAGTGTGTAAATATATTACCTAAAGGCCAATATCAAGTAATAGCTAATGGGAAAGATGGGCTTATTGATAAATTATTTTCTATTAGACAAAATTATAAAAAAGACGTAACTGAAGATGAACTTTTCAAGATTGATGCCGCTATGGCTTATAGTGGGCAAATAGTCTTTGAAAAAATACTTTTTCATTTGCTTGATCATCTTTATAAAGAAACAAATTCTAAAAATCTTTGTCTTGCAGGAGGAGCAGCACTTAATTCTATCGCAAATGGCAAAATAAAAAAAAATAGTTCTTTTAAAAATGTTCATATAACTTTTGCACCTGGAGATAATGGCCTTTCTATTGGAGCAGCTATTTATGGTTATATGAGCACTAATAAGTCTAGTGCCAAGATTCGTTTCCCGTTATACCCTTATTTAGGTAAAAAATATACAGATTCAGAAATTAAAAAAGCACTAAATGATAGTGGTTTAAATTTTAATATTTCAAATAATATACATCAAGAGATTGCTTCTCAAATTTCAAAAGGAAAAACAGTAGCATGGTTCCAAGAAAGTGCTGAATTTGGACCAAGAGCTTTAGGCCATAGAAGTATTTTAGCAGATCCTCGAAATAAGCATATGCGAGATCATATTAATAATAATATTAAGAAAAGAGAATGGTTTAGGCCATTAGCTCCTGTTGTAATTGAAGAGGAAGTGAATAAATATTTTGATACTGATACAATTTCAAAATGGATGCAGTTTGTAGCTCCAGTACGAGAAATGTACAAAAATATTTTATCTAGTATAACTCATGTTGATGGAACTGCTAGAGTACAAACAATTAATAGAAATGATAATAGTTCATTTTATACTTTGCTTAAAGAATTTGAAAAGATTTCTGATTTTCCTATTTTATTGAATACATCTTTTAATATCAATGGTAAACCAATCGTAGAAACTCCAAAAGAAGCTATTGATGCGTTTCTTGATTCAAGAATTGACATATTAGTTTTAGAGAAGTACGTGATTAATAAAAATAGATAATGATAAAATATAAATATATTCATTAATTCAATTCTACCAATTTTGCACTTTCATAACATTGATCTATGATTTTTAAGTGTTTTAAAGCTATTTTTAATGACTGAATAGGTTTTTCAATTCCTTTTATACAATTAATAAAGTGGCGATCTAGTGAAAAAAAGTCAGCAAAACTGTCTTGATGCTCTTTCATATCAATTTTAATTTCTTCTTTTTTTGAATTGCCGTTTTCATCTAAATAAAATCGTTGTACTATTGAAGAGTCCCAAGTTAAATAAGTAAATTTTAATCCACCTTTTGTGCCATATATTCTTGTTTCATTATTAGTTTCATTATTAGCATGGCTGGATCTTTCATAATAGTAACTTTTATTATCACTTAGTTCCATCATAACGATACTATGCTCTTCTACGTTAAAATTTTTGAGATTACAAGTTAGTTTATCCAACCCATTTTTCATATAGCATTTCAAAGATTTTAAGGTAGGAATATCATCAAAAATTCCGAAATGAAAAGAAAGATCATAAACTCCCCAATCTATTAATGGTCCTCCTCCTGAATATTTTTTTTCATAAAACCAACTTCCTGAAGGATTATATTCTATTCCAGGTCTAGAGTTTCTTTGAACTGAATTATGGTGAATGTGATATACTGATCCTAAGCATTTTGAATTTATAATGTTTTTTATATAATTAAATTTGGGTTGAAGCCTAGAATGTCTTGCTGAACAATCAATTATTACTAAATTAGGCTTTTCTTTCGCTTTTTGATATATATTTTGAGCTTGTTCGAAATTTATCGCAAATGGCTTTTCAATCAATACATGTTTATTATAATTTATTGCATCCATAGTTATATCGTAATGCGTAAACGGGGGAGTGCATATAACTATTGCATCTATATTGTTGTCTAATAATACTCTTTTATAATCTGTAGTCCCTTTTTCTATTTTATACTTTTCGAGTATTTTTTTTAATCTATTTTCAGATTTATCACATATCCATTTTAGTTCAACTTCTTTTATTTTTAACAAAGCTTCAATATGGAATTCGGCAACCATTCCAGCTCCAATTATTCCAATTGTTATTTTTTCAATATTGATCATATATATACATTCAAGTATGAGATATTTATTTTATTACTATTGAAAAATATGATATTATAAAATAAAAAACTAAATATTTTAGGAGATAATAATAAAGGACCTATATACTGCTTTCAATTGAAGAATATCTGATAATCGGTCATTACTCTTTGAAATCAAATGATTTCAGATATATTTCATCTATGATTAGTATATAAAAATTAGTTAAAAATATTAAAATTAATTAATTCTTCTTTATATAATTTAAATTCAAATATAAATAAATATGATATCATTTTATATTTGCACATAATTAAAATATAGTATAAAATTTATATGCTCTTAATTAAGAATATATTTTAATATGATATTTATAATATTATTATGTTAATTTTTTCAAAAATGTAATATTAAAAAGAAAATTAAGCACATAAAATATAGAAAAAATATTAATAATTGATATTTTTTCTATATTTTATGTGCTTAATAAAAATAATAATCTTAAAACTTATCATAAAAATCTATATAAATATTGAATTCAAAAACAAGAATTGTATATTAGGATATCTTTATTAAAATAATAAATAATATAAAAATTTATTATTACTCAATGAATAACATGATTTAATTAAAAATTATAATTATTCATTTCAACGTATTTTAATTTTTTCATTTTTAATATGGAAAGTATCTTTTTAAAAAATAAACTTAAAGAAATATTTGGATATACAGATTTCCGAAAGAATCAAGAAGAAATACTAAACTATTTTTTAAAAAGAAAAGATCTTTTAGTAATAATGCCAACAGGAAGTGGAAAATCATTATGCTATCAATTACCTGCTGCTATTTTACCAGGAATGGCAATAATAATATCTCCATTAATAGCGTTAATGAAAGATCAAGTAGATTTTTTAAATTCTAAAAATATCAATTCAGAATTTATTAGTTCAAGTTTATCAAAAAAAAATCTTTTAAACATACATGACCAAATCAAATCAGGTCAAATAAAAATGCTTTATATTGCTCCAGAATCATTTACAAAAGAAGACACAATAAACTTTTTAAAAACAATAAATATTTCTTTTATCGCAATAGATGAAGCACATTGTATTTCTGAATGGGGACATAATTTTAGACCAGAATATAGAAAAATAAGGCCATCAGTTGATAAAATTGCGAATATTCCGATTATTGCACTTACTGCAACTGCAACTCCAAGAGTTCAAAGAGATATAATGCAAAATTTGAATATTGAAAAAGGCGGTATCTTTAAAAGTTCTTTTAAAAGAGATAATTTATATTATGAAGTTAGACCTAAGATTGATGAAAAAAAATATTTAATACATTTTATAAAAAAAAATAAAAACAAGGCTGGAATAATATATTGTCATAGTAGAAAAACTGTTGAAGAGCTTTCAGAATTTTTAAATATTAATGAAATAAAATCAGCACCATATCATGCTGGTTTAGATGTAAATATTAGATCTAAAAATCAAGAAGATTTTCTAAAAGAAGAAATTAACATTGTTGTGGCAACAATAGCTTTTGGAATGGGAATAGATAAGCCAGATGTAAGATTTGTTTTTCATTATGATATACCTAAGTCTATTGAAGGATATTATCAAGAAACAGGAAGAGCTGGCAGAGATAATATGCCTTCAAAATGTATTATGTTTTTTTCTGATAAAGATGCTTCAAAATTAGAAAAATATAATAAAGACAAGCCTGTTTCAGAGAAATTGAATGCCAAATTATTAATAGATGAAGTAAGAAATTATTCAATAACACCTATTTGTAGAAGAAATCAATTATTATACTATTTTGGAGAAACAAATATTATGCAAGACAAATGTAATAATTGTGACAATTGCATAAATCCAACTCCAATAATAAATTCTAAAAATCAGGCTATTTTAATTTTAAATACTATAAAATCTTTAAATCAGCCTTTTAAAGAGAAATATATTGCTCAAATTATTTATGGAGATTTCAATTCTAAAATTCAATCCCATCAACATGATAAGTTATCATTTTATGGAAAAGGAAAAGATTTTGGAAATATAAATTATTGGAAAGTATTAATAAGACAGCTTCTATTTAAAAATTTTATTGATAGAAATGACAACTATCTTTTAAAAATTAATTATAATGGTATTAATTTCCTAAAAAATCCTTTTGATTTAAAATTAAATGAGACAAAAGATTTTACCAAAATTAACAATCTTTCTGAAATTAATAAAAATAAAGAAAAAGATGAAAAATTAATTTACAATGAAATATTATATAAATTATTAATAGATCTTAGAAAAAAAGTTGCTAAAAATAATAAAATCGAATCTTATTTAGTATTTTCAGATTCAATTTTAGAAGATATGGCTACTTATTTTCCTACAACAATAGATTCATTATCTAGAATAACTAATGTAGGAACAAGTAAAGCAAAGAAGTTTGGAGATAAATTTATTAAAGAAATTCAAAAATTTGTGGATGAAAATGATAATATTGAACCAATGCATACAATATTATATAAACCTGATAAAGCTAATCAAAAAGATAGATTATATCTTATTAAACAAATTGACAGAAAATTAGATCTTGAAGAACTTGCTTATTCTAAAAATATACAACTTGAAGATTTATTAAAAAAAATAGAAGAAATATGTTATTCAGGTCTTAAAGTCAATATAGATTATTATATTAATAATCATTTAGTAAAAGAACGACAAGAAGAAATATATGAATATTTTCACGAAGCTAAATCTGATAATATTGACAAAGCTATTAAAGACTTGGAATATGAATATGATGAAGTTGAAGTTAGATTAATGCATATAAAATTTATTTCTGAAATGGCCAACTAATTAAACTCATCAATTTATTTTCAAAATTATTTTGTAAATTTAATGCAATTATATATTTAAAGAATATGAAAATTTTTACATTCAAACTCCTTTTATTTTTTTATTTAAGCTTTCTATTATTATATAATTGCAATATGAATACTAGTACTAATAATCAAATAGATAGTTTTAATGACCAAATAGAAGATGAAAAAGTAACAGAAAAAGAAAATAAATTAATTGATGAATTAAATAAGATATCATCAGAAAATTTGAAGATAATCATTAAAGAAAATGAATTAGATAGTAAAATAAAGTTAGATAAAAGTCATAAAATTAATCAAATTGAAAAATTAAGTTCTTCCGAAAAAAATAAAATTAAAAAAGAAATTCAATCACATAAAAATAATGATTTTTGGGGCTCGCCAATTTTATATCATAAAATTATTGATAATTTTAGAATTTTGAGAGAATATTTTCCTTCATTAGATGTATTACTAAATATTCATGATTCAAAAGCTAACAGAACTAAAAAATTTATAAATAATGAAGGCTTAAATGAATTAGAGCTTTATGAAAAAATTTCTAATATCTTAATTCTTGATTCTATAAAGCAACATTATAATATTATAAACAAAGACCCCGATTTAAAAAGAAAATATGATATTCAAAAAGAAAACTATACTTATGAAGATATAGCTAAACTTAATACAGTTGATAAGAAAGAATTAAAATCATTATTAAAAAAATATAGCAATTATGAAATTAATTTTAAAAATTATACCTTCAAATTTGGTTATGAATCAAGGAAACATTCAAGATCGAGTATGGAAGACAATGAAGTTTATTCTATGTCAACTAATAAAAATAAAATAATATTTGGAGTATTTGATGGTCATGGAGGGGAAGAAACTTCTGAATATGTATCAAAAAAATTACATAAAGATCTATTTGATAATTTAAAAGAAATTGATAATATAGACTCAGAACAAACTAATCAAAAAATAAAAGAAATTATAAAAACTACATTTTTAGAGTTTGACGAAAAAATGTGTAAAGATCCAAGTATCCAACAATCGGGCTCTACATCAATAATTACTCTTATTATAAATAATAAACTATATCTCATAAATCTTGGGGATTCCAGAGGATTGATAGTAAAAAATAATGAAGTAATACAAGAAACAAAAGATCATAAACCCGACGATCCTGATGAAGAAGCAAGAATAACAAAAGCTAATGGTACTGTAAGTATTGATAAATATGGCACTCCTCGAGTAGATAGCGATTTAGCAGTCAGTAGAGCTTTTGGAGATAAATATCTAAAAAAATATGAAAATAAAAATGATAAAAATGATTACTTTTGGGTTTCTCCTATACCAAAAATTTATGGACCTTTTGATTTGCCCAAAAAAAATGATGAATTTTATATAATTTTGGCTTGTGATGGTGTTTGGGATGCAATTGATCATGATTATGGTGATAATAAAATAATATTAGATATCTTGGATAAAAATAAAATGAAATCACAAAAAGAAATTTCTGATATTATAGTACAAAAAGTAATTGATAAAGGTAGTACTGATAATATAACTGCCATGGTTATAGAAGTAAATCAAAATAAATGAAAATAAATACAAAGATATTATACATAATAATTTTATTTTTTTTTCTAATGCTTGTAAGTTTTTTATTATATAATAAATTTACTAGAAGGCCATATTATAAATCAAAATTAATATTTCCTAATAAATATTGGGATCAAAATTTAAAATTCAAAAGAAAATTTTTATTAAATAATAATAAAGTATATAATATTTTTTTAAAAATAAAGTATAATGAACAATATCCATATTATAATATCTTTTTAAAATGCAATATAAAAGACAAAGAAGATAATCTCATAAAAAATGAAATAATAGAATATATAATTTTAAACCCTAAAAATGGCAAGCCTTTAGGAGAAGGTTTTTGGAAGTGTAAAAATAAATATCTGCTTTTGACTGAAAAATTGAGAGTGCCTAAAGATAATGAATATATTATAACTATAGAGCAAATGATGAGAAAGAAAAAACTTTATGGCATTGAAAATATATCATTAGAAATTTATTCAGTATTAGAATAGATTAAATATCTCAATTTTATATAATAAACATTTTTTAATAATTCAAATTCAAGATATGATAAATAACAAAAACTACTTTAAAGTAAATTTCAAATATTTCTTTTTATTTATTTTCTATATATTAATATTTTCAAATTGCCAAAAGAATAGCATCAAACCAATGCATAAAGTTATAAATCAAGATAATGGGATTAGTTTTGAAATTTCAAAAATAGAAAATATTCATAATTTTAACAGAATAAATAATGTTAAATACGAACAATTGACTAAAGATATTATTGAAAAAAAAAATAGCATTCTAAATTCATCTTATCTAAAAGAAATAAATTATTTAATTTTATCCTTCTTACCAATATTTTATAAACCTAAATTAAATATTTCATGTAATGTTGGCTATGGAAATGATTTTGAAGAAATAACTAATATGGAATATATTAAAAAATTAAATATCTGGATTTTGTTAAAAATAAAATCTTATAAGTATAAACCGTGGGATCCATCATTTAGTCCAACTTTAAGTCCTACAGCTAATCCTACAAATTCTCCCACCATAGATCCTCTTGTTGAAAATTTAATTCTTCCTAAAGAATTGAAACCATTTGCGGAATATTTAACTGATTTTCCTATGTATTTTGATGCATATTTTAAAAATTGCAAATATACTTTTAAAAAAATATTTCTTAATAATTCTAAAGGAAGAATATTTACATTAGAAAAAAAAGATGATGAAAAAAAAATTGTAAGAGTTCCTTTAATTTTGGAAGCAAATAATGAAAATATAATACAACATATTGGGTCAAATTTTTTGGTAAATAATAAAAAATTAGTAACTGATATATACGATTTTGGAGAAAATCTTTTGGTATGTTTTTATAATAAATATAGACATAAAGATATAAACGAAAAATCTAAACTATATATTGTAAATAATATCAAACTTAATTCGAAGAAAATTTTGAATGGAGATGAAAATAAAGAACAAGAAATTTTAAGTAATGAAATATTAAATACATCCATCCTAAATAATTCAGTAGATGATCACATAGAAGAAAATATTGAAAACTTAGAAATATCCGATGTTCCTTTTATTAAAAAATATTATATACAAATTTCTTTAATTATTATAATATTAGCTATAATTCATAAATTATTAGTTAGTTTTTAGATTAAAATTACATGGAGAAAATAAAACTAAAACCAATAAAATCTGTATCAGGAATAAGAGGAATCATAGAAAATAAAGGAACTGATAGTTTAACATTTGAAGAAATAGAAAAAATAATAATCTCATATATCCATTTATTTAAATTAAATAACCAAAATAAAAAAATATTAATTGGAAGAGATGGAAGAAATTCAGGTATAAAAATACTAGATTGGATAACATCAATATTAATTGATTATGGAATTGATGTCATAAATATAGATTTAACGACAACTCCAACATTAGCATTATCTTGTAAACAATTTGATGGAGGGATAATGATCACTGCTAGTCATAATCCCGAAAAATGGAATGGCATAAAACTATTTATAAATGGTATAGGATTGTCTAAAAAGCATTGGAATAAAATAATTAATTCTTCCCCTACCCTTACAAAATCAAATATTAAAGGTAATTGTTTAATCAATGATTATAAAAAATATATTCAAAGTCACATAAATAAAATACTAGAATTAGACATAATAGATAGAAAAGCAATAAAATCTAAAGATTGGAAAGTAGTTATTGATGGAACAAATTCAACAGGGGGCATAGCATTACAAATGCTATTTGAGAATCTGGGAATTAGAGAAATTAAAAATATCAATTCAGAAATTAATGAATCTTTTAATAGAAATCCAGAACCAATAGAACAAAATCTATCAGAAATTTGTAAAATTGTCAAAGAAGGCAGCTTTGATATAGGATTTGCAACAGATCCTGATGCTGATCGCTTAGCTATCATTGACGAAAAAGGAAAACCTTGGGGTGAAGAATTAACATTGATAACTTCGGCTGATTATGTTTTGCAAAATAAATTAGGAAATACTGTTTCAAATTTATCTTCATCTTCAATTTTAAAAAAAATTACACAAAATTATAATTGCCAATATTATAGTTCTGCAGTTGGAGAATCTAATGTAATTGAAAAAATGAAAGAAGTTAATGCAATCATTGGAGGCGAAGGTAATGGAGGAGTTATTTATCCAAAATTAAATTATTGTCGAGATTCTCTTATAGCATCAGCTTTGATTTTATCATATTTATCACAATCAAATTTATCAGCTTCTGAATTAAAAAATAAATATCTTAAAACTTATTTTATTAAAAAGAAAATTAACTTAAATGATAAAATAGACTTAGATGAAATTATATTAAGATTAAAAACTGAATTTAAAAACAAGAAAATTAATTTGGAAGATGGATTGAAAATTGATTTTGAAAATTTATGGATACATATTCGAAAATCTAATACTGAACCTATCATTAGAATTTGTAGTGAAGGTTTTCATTTTGAGGAATTACAAGAAATGATTATTAAAATAGAAAATATCATTAGCACAATTTAAATTTAACAACGATTCAAAATAATTTATGAGATCATTGTTTATATTATTATTTATAATATTTTATTCTTGTAATACTAAATTGGATGAGAAGAATCAAAATGATAAAGTAATTTCAAATCTTAAAAATTCTAAAGAAATAGATAGAATGCAATCTTCAAATAAAGAATTAAAAGAAGTTAGAGATTTTAAAATATCCGAAAAAGGAATGGAACTTTTAATCAAAGATTTAGAAGGGAGCTCATTTAAAAAGAGAAAAGTTTTTCTTGGATCAGGAAATTATTTATCTATAGGTTCTGAATATGTCTTAAAAAAGCAGGATTTATATAATAAAGGAATACTTAAAAAGGCAAATCTTGATATCGAAGAATTTTTATCAATAGATTTTATTAATTTCTTAAAAAATAAGAACTTTAAAAACAATTTATTGAAAATTACAAAACAAGAATTTAATTTTTGGAAAAATAATAATGGACTATTAAAAGAATCAACAGAGTTAGAAAATAAAAGAGTATTTAAAAACTATTTAAAAAATGATCATAAACTTTTAATCTCAAAAATAAAGACTCCATTAAAACAAAATGAATATGACTCTATCATTGCAGCTTTATATAACTTAGGATTTAGTAATTTAAATAAAAGTGGATTTTTTGAGTTATTAAATTCAAATCAAAAGACACAAGCGGCCTTATGTTTAGCAACTATTAGACAATTTAAATTAAAAAAGCTTTTTCCAGAATTTTGGCAAAATGGAAATATTGAAAACGATAAATTGATTAATTTAGCAAATAGTTCTAAAGCACCTTATTTATATGGATGGATTAAAAGAGATTTTATTCTAGCAAATATTTTTTTAAATAATTTATCTTTCAATTCAGAACAAAAGCCTTCTCAAATATTTAATATTAATTCTAATATGCTTAATATAGCTGATAAATTTTGGTATTTGTTAAAATATGGAAAGCATAAAAAGTGGATTTTTAATGGACTATCAGGAGTTAAAGATATTTCCCAAAAATACTTATTTTAAAAATCAAATTATCTATTGTATACTGCTTCCAATTGAAGAATATATGATAATCGGTCATTACTATTTGAAATCAAATGGTTTCAGATACATTCCATCTACGATTAGTATATTTATATATTAACGATTGATCCAGTTCCAATAGTTAAAGTCTGATTATCAAAGTTTTTTGTAAAGAGTTTTTTTGCCTTTTCTCCTGAGCAATGACAAGGAATTACATTTTTAATATCCATAAGGTTAAATTGATTAATTATATTTTTTATTTGAAACGAAAAATTTCTTTTTAAATGAAACCCTCCTATTACATAATAAATATCTTTTTTAAATTTATCTTTTATCTTTTTAATAATTGGAACTATTCCAGCATGAGCGCATCCTGTAAAAATTACCAAGCCTTTTGAGGTATTTATAATCAAATTTTGTTCATAAATTGAAAAACAATCTTTTAATAAATTGGTTCTTGCTTTTAAAGTCAGTAAATAAATATTACTATCTATATTAAGAAATTCTTTATTTATTATTATTTGATTTTTAGTATTAACTAATTTCAATAATCTTTTATCAAAATTATATGGTAAATATATAATACAATCTCTATTTAATTTTTGTATTAATTCTACAAATCCATCAGTATGATCCCAATGATGATGGGAAAAGACTAAATGAGTAATAGTATTCAAGTTGATATTTAAATTTTTAATGTTTTGAAATAGGATATCTATATTCCCTCCTATATCAAACAATATTTTTTTATCAAATATTTCTTCGGAAAAAGTTGATATTGATGAAGTGAGTTTTTCATCAGTATTGTTGAATGGATCTGATTTATTGAATCCATCCATTATAGTTTCAATTAAGCAGGAAAATCCAAATCCAGATATAAGTTTTGGATCTTTTAATGTATCTTCATATAAAAAAGTTATTTTCAATTTAATAGTTTTAATAAGAAGATATAAATTATCATTTTTTACAACAAAAACAAATAAAACATTTCTTTTTCTTTTTTTTAATACCATACTCATCAATAGTTTTGTTTATTGCTGGGATTATAGTATCATTTTCATTAGTATTTAAAGTTTGATTATCATTATCGATATTAGTATTTGAGTCTTCTATAGTCTCATTCTCTTCAATATAATCTTCATCAATAAATACATCTCCTTCATATTCTAACAAACTAAGTTCTATAGTATGTTTTTTTATATCCAAATTATTTTCGGGATAGTTTGTCAAACCAGCAGCTTCAATATTAGATAAATTGCTGCTTGTCTGTAAATAAACTATCTTAATTGGTTTATTAGAAAAATCTTCTGAATCAGACTTTTCTTCTATAATATTTTCAATTTTCTTTTCTAGTTTCTTTTTTTCTTTTGTTCTCTTCTTTTTTTTCTTTCTTTTATTTTTTTTCTTTTGTTTTTTTAAATTATTTATTTCATCATGATCCGAAGAAGAATCAGATAATAATCCTAATTCCATCTCATTTTTAAAGTCTGAATCCTGAGAGTCAAGTCTAATGGGTTTATTTATAGACTTAGACTTACGCATAAAATTATCTGTTGAAGGTAAGCTTGAAAGATTATTTTTAAGATATAGCTCATTCAATGTAACTTCACTAGGAATAGGTGTTGATGAAGTATTTAAAAATTTTTCAAATGAATCGGATTTAATTGTATTATGATTACAAAATGCCGGAAAACCATATCCTGAATATCTTGGATTATGAATATCCTTTTCTACTTTAATTTTTTCTTTTGGTACAATTTCCTCGCTAATCATTATATGATGAGTTGGATTAGCTTTTTTTCTTATTTTTTTCTTCTTCCTTGAATGTTCATTCTGCATTTTTAAAGTAGAAAATCCTTGACAACTAATTAACAAGAGGAGAATTACTAAATTAATTTTTTTTATATAATACATGATGGCTATTAATATATCAATTAAAAAAGACCAGAGAAGTTACCCAATGATCTTTTTGATTAAAGTTTTATCTTACAGTATGATTTTCATCATTACTTAATTTGCCTTTTTTTTTTTGATCAATTTTGTGAAACTTATCATCAGGAAATTCAACTTTTCCTTTTTGACAATATTTATAAAAACATTTGCATAAGCAGAGATAACAAAATAAATAGTTACAAAAACTTTTACAACTGTTTTGTTCAGATTCATTATTATCTTCCTTATTTATAAATTGTTGTTTAACATCATTTTTTTTTCTTTTAGCATGAACATATGTCGCTTCATTTATTTCTTCTTCAGCATCTGTATCAATCTCTTCTACATCATTATTTAAAGCATTGAGTACATGCGGAGAAACAGGTTTTTGATATTGAGGCTCTTTTATGTTATTAATTTTAATATTTGTGGTATTTATAGTTTGTGCTCCTAATTCTACAGTTTCTTCAGTTGTTTTTTTCTCAGCTTTGACAAAACTACTATTGAGGTTTCTATTATAATCTAAATTTGTATTTGAATCATTTATATCATTTTTATGTATTTTTGAATTATTTGTATTTTGATCATTCTCTACTTCTATTGTCTGTATATCATTATTTTCAGGTTTTTCTTTCTCATTTTGTTTTTGATTATCTATTGCAGAATTATTTAAATTATCATCTGTAGATTGCATTCCATTAATTGAATTATTCACGCCGCATGAAGCTAAAGTGAATATTGTTATAAACATTATATATAATAAATTTGATATTTTTTTCATATTAAATAAGTTAAAATTAAACATATTGCAATCTTATGATAATTATTATTAATAAAGAAATTAACTATTAATTAAAATTTGCATAATATAAAATAAGCAATGAGATATTTTATTAAAATTTACTATTTGAAAAAAGAATTATATAATTAGATGAAGTAGATCTAGTTTATTTAAATTTTATAAAATTTATATTTGTTATAAATGTTAATTTTAGCATAACAAAATTTATCTTATATTTACATTAAAATTTGACAATTTCATTCATATAACAACTATTTATAAATATATTATAATACAATATGGTCTATACTATTACAGCTGCACTTCCTTATGCCAATGGCCCTATACATATAGGTCACTTGGCAGGTGTTTATGTTCCTGCTGATATTTATTCAAGATATTTGAAATTAAAAGGTAAAAAAGTTTTGTTTCTTTGTGGATCTGATGAACATGGAGTTCCAATTACGATAAGAGCTAAAAAAGAAAATAAAACCCCTCAACAAATTGTTGATTACTATCATGAAATGAATAAAAAATCTTTTGAAGACTTTGGTATCCAATTTGATATTTTTTCAAGAACATCTTCAAAAATCCATTATGAAACAGCTTCTGAATTTTTCAAATATTTATATGATAAAGGTATCTTTGAAATTCATATATCAGAACAGTATTATGATGAAAAAGAAAAAACATTTTTGGCAGATAGATATATAATAGGAACATGCCCAAAATGTAAATATGAAAATGCATATGGAGACCAATGTGAAAAATGCGGATCCACTTTAAGCCCATCAGAATTAAAAAATCCTAAATCAGCAATTAGTGGCGAAAAGCCTATTTTGAAAAAAACTAAGCATTGGTATCTCCCTTTAAATAAATATCAAAAACAACTTGAGCAATGGATTTTAAAAGATCATAAAGATGATTGGAAAACAAATGTTTATGGACAATGTAAATCTTGGCTAGATGATGGTTTAAAACCTAGAGCTGTAACAAGAGATCTTAATTGGGGGGTTCCAGTTCCACTAGAAGAAGCTAAGGATAAAGTTTTATATGTTTGGTTTGATGCTCCTATTGGATATATTTCTGCAACTAAAGAATGGGCAAAAAAAAATGATAAAGATTGGAAACAATTTTGGCAAAAGGATAAAACTAAACTTATTCATTTTGTGGGAAAAGATAATATCGTTTTTCATTGTATTATTTTTCCTGCAATGTTAATGGCTCATGGTGATTATGTTCTGCCTGAAAATGTTCCTGCTAATGAATTTATGAATCTTGAAGGTCAAAAGATTTCTACTTCTAGAGATTGGGCTGTTTGGCTTCCTGATTTTTTAAAAGATTATCCAAATAAACAAGATGTTTTGAGATATGTTTTATGTGCTAATGCACCTGAAACTAAAGATAGTGATTTTACTTGGGCTGACTTTAAAACTAGAAACAATAGTGAGCTAGTTGCCATCGTTGGTAATTTTGTAAATAGAGTTATTGTTTTAATTCATAAATATTATGATGGTCTCGTTCCAAAGAAAAATGAATTAAAAGAAATTGATAATCATGTAATTAATGAATTGGAGTCAATTCCTAAAAAATTAGAATTAGCATTCGATAAATATAAATTCAGAGAAGGATTAAGTTATTGGCTTGAAATTGCTAGAATAGGCAATAAATATCTTGCTGATACTGAGCCATGGAAAATTAAAGATGATGATAAAAGAGTTCAAACTATTATGAATATTGCTCTTCAAATTGTTGCTAACCTTTATATTGTTTCTAAAATATTTATGCCTTTAACTTCTGATAAGCTTAAAGCAATTCTAAATATCCAAAATCTGAAATGGCAAAATTTTGGATCAATAGATCTTTTAAAAGAAGGAAATAAAATCAATAAAGGAGATTTGCTATTCGAAAAAATAGAAAAGTAAAATTAAGTTGCATTTTGTAGCTTAAAAGATGTTTTGTTTTGTGATAAGCTTTTATTAATTTCATAATAAATAGATTGATATGAATATTATATTCCTTTTACTTTTAAGTTTAACATTTAGTTGCAATAATGGAAATCCTGAAACAGAAGATAAACCACAAAATATTGATAATTCCAAAAATAAGTCTAATCCAAATGGAAAAAATTTAGAACCGAATAGTAAGAAAGATAATTTAAGCAATCATAATTCCTCTACAACTAATGCTGATGATATTGAAATTCCTAAAATAGAAAATAAATTACAAAATGCTAATGAAAATTTAAATAATATTATAAAAGATAACAAAAAAATAAAACAAGGGTTAGATCAACAAAATCAAGAATTAGATCAACTAAGCCAAAAATTAGATGTATTTACAAATAAATTGGCATTGTTAACTTAGTATAGTTATTTATAAATTCTGTATTTTAAAACTTCAAAATAATTTTTAAAATGAAGAATTATTTTGCGAAAAACCTTAAGACCTATTTTAAATTAACAATACCAATAAATTTAGTAATGTAT
>JAAGZN010000280.1 GCA_024206165.1 Bacteroidota bacterium | reverse complement strand
TCTTGCGTTACATAAATAAATCGACTAATAATTTATCTTAATGTCAGATATAAAAATATTTGGTTCTACTTTAGATTCAAATACTCGTTGTAAGCATTGGAATAGTAAATTAGATATTATAGCAATAAAGTTTGCATGTTGGGTTAAATTGCAACCTCCCTCCAAAACCAGTAAATTAAAATAATAAATCTGTAAAATCTTCATGTGGGCTTTATTTAAGCACATATTCAATATCCCAAACAATCTGCATCCTTTTTACAAATAAAATTACAATTTCACCCCATTCTATTTAAAGAATCATTAAGCGTAGATCTTGGAATATTAAAAGTTCTACAAATTTCAGCCTTACTCTTACCATCCTTAAGTAAATCACTAATCATCGATAACTTTTCCATATCTATTTTTCTAGGCCTCCCACCAATCCTACCCCTTTTTTTAGCAGCCTCCAACCCAGCTAAAATTCTTTCCCGAGCTAAAGCACCTTCGTATTGAGCCAAAGAACCAAAAAGATTAAAAATAAATTCACCATGAGCAGTAGAAGTATCCATATTTTCAGTCAAAGACTTAAAAGCAATTTTCTTTTCCTGTAGATCAGTAACAATTCTAAGCAAATGAGTCAAAGAACGTCCTAAGCGATCCAATTTCCAAACAACTAAAGTATCACCCTTTTTAAGATATTCTAAAACAGCTTTTAATCCAGGTCTATCATCCCTAGTTCCAGACATATTGTCTTCAAAAATATGCCTCTCATCTATACCTTCTTGAATAAGAGCATCCTTTTGTAAATTTGTATTTTGTCTATCAGTTTCAGAAGAAACTCTCATATATCCAATTAACATTTTGACCTAAAAGTTTTAATTTGATTATAAATATATGAAAAACCTTGAATTGAACATTATCGTACACTACGATATCCGTATATATTTTTCGTGTAAAATAAAGATCTTTTGCAAAGAAAATAAAGATTAATATATTCACAACGGAAAACATCTGTTTTCCGAATACACATTGATAATTATAAAACCTGTTACTAATGAAAAATAAATCTGAAAAAAGATTAAAAGTACTTACATCAACTGAATATTCAGAAATTTATGAAAGACCAGTATTTACA
The DNA here is from genome assembly GCA_024206165.1 of Bacteroidota bacterium. GTDB lineage: Bacteria > Bacteroidota > Bacteroidia > Cytophagales > Amoebophilaceae > JAAGZN01. The sequence continues at coordinate 1,023 of JAAGZN010000280.1, read as the reverse complement.
CTTGAAGATAGAAACTATTACTTTAAGTTAGATGAGGCAGAGTTATCACATATAATAAAATCTAAATCAATCATAGTACAGGTTTCCTTTATTTTGCAATTAGGGTATTTTAAATATTCTTATCGTTTCTTTAATTTCAACTTTTTGGATTGTAAAGAAGATAGTGAGTATATCATTAAGCGTTATTTTGATAATTATGATTTTAAATCATTAAAAAGAATCTGTTCAGAAAAAACCATATTAAAACAAAGAAATGAAATTCTTAAGTTTTTATCATTTAAATCTTTTTCCGAATTTGAAGAAAAATTTTGTAATAAAGCTAGAAAAATAGCAAAAATAGATACTAACCCTAAGTATATTTTTAGGGAATTGTTAAGATATTCTCATAAATATCAATTTATTTTCCCTGCTTATTCGACCGTTCAAAAGATTATTTCTAAAGCTCTAACTTATGAAGAAAATAGGATATTTGATTTACTGGCTCAACTAATGGATCCAAAATTAAAAGAGGATATTAATTCATTAATTGATAAAGAAAGCAAAAGTAGATATTTATTAACCCTTATTAAAAGTCCATCTTCAGGATTCTCTTATGGTAGTGTTTTAAAAGAATTAAAGAAAAAAGAATCTTTACAAGAAATATATAAAAGATCTCAAATTATCATTTCTAAATTAGATATTAGTAATGCCACAATTCAATATTTTGCTAAATTGATTGATAGTTATACAATATATCAAATAACTAAATGTACTAAAAAGAAACAATATCTTTATATCCTTTGTTTTACATACTATTACTATCAAAAAACAAACGATAATCTAGTTAAAGTATATCTCTTTCTAATGGGTAAATATCAAAGCAATGCCATAGATGAGGTAAATAAATCGGCATTGCTAATTTAGCAGAGACAGATCTTTGTTTCTTTTCAACATTAATAATCTAATAGAATGTTCAAGCATTTTTACACATTTACTATAGCATTTTGTTTTTCTTCGCATTCTAGCTAAATAATGACGAAATAG
>JAAGZN010000279.1 GCA_024206165.1 Bacteroidota bacterium | reverse complement strand
TCTTGCGTTACATAAATAAATCGACTAATAATTTATCTTAATGTCAGATATAAAAATATTTGGTTCTACTTTAGATTCAAATACTCGTTGTAAGCATTGGAATAGTAAATTAGATATTATAGCAATAAAGTTTGCATGTTGTCAAAAATATTATCCTTGCTATTTATGTCATAAAGAAAATGAAAATCATAAAATAAAACAATGGAATAAAGATGAAAGGGCAATCTTATGTGGAATATGTAAATATGATTTATTGATATCGCAATATATTAATTGTAATAATAAATGTCCTTATTGCAAATCTGACTTTAATTCAAATTGCCAAAAACATTATCTTATTTATTTTGACAAAATACTTTTAGAAAAATTAAACTAATAATTAATGATTAAAATTAAAGGAATTACTCATAAATTTGATGATCATATTATATTAAATAATATTAACATAAATTTAAATAATAAAAAGATAGGTATCATTGGAGATAATGGAAGTGGAAAAAGTACTTTTGCAAAATTATTAAACGGCTTGCTCATTCCTACAGAAGGTGCAGTATTTGTAGATGATTTAGAAACATCGAAAAATGGAAAAGAAATAAGACGAAAAGTAGGTTTTATTTTTCAAAATCCTGATAATCAAATTGTTTTTCCAACTGTTGAAGAAGATCTAGCTTTTGGATTAAAAAATATTGGGTTAAATAAAAAGGAAATCGAAAATAAAATCGATAAGATGCTTTCATTCTATAATATTGAAGATTTAAAATATCGCCGTATCCATGAGCTTAGTGGTGGAGAAAAACAGCTAATTTCAATAGTGGGAGTCTTAATTATGGAGCCTAAATATATTATTTTTGATGAACCAACTAGTTCTTTGGATCTCAAGAATAAACAAAAAATTTCAAATATTATTGATAATTTAGATCAGCATTGTATTGTCATTTCCCATGATTTAGATTTGTTTTCTAAATTTGATCAAGTTATAATATTTGACAAAGGTAATATTATAAAAAATGATAAAGCTAATTGTTCTATCGGCTTTTATAAGAGAATGATTGAAGAAAAAGAGTTTTCATTCTAATTAACTCAAGTTGCGCTATATTTTAATATTTGTCATATTGAGCAAAGCGAAATATCTATACTGCTTTCAATTGAGGAATATATGATACTAATCTAACGGATCATTATTCTTTGAAATCAAAAGGTTTCAGATACATTTCATCTATGATTAGTATATTTTTAGATTAAGAACAATATTTAAAAAAACAAGATCCTTCACTAAGTTCAGGATGACATAGATTTTACAGTTATACTACTTTCACTTGAAGATATAAGAAAAATTGATCTTAACTCGCTGAGTATCAACGACCTTTTTCCGCATCTTCATATACTTTTAGTATATTTAGTTACTGCGCAACTTGAGTTAATTAATTAAAACTTAATTTTGAAATGATTAGAAATACCAAACTTAAAATTTTATACTTGACAACATTTAGTTGTTTGCTATTTATTATTACAAATTGGTACTTTTTAATATTGAGCTTCCTATTTACTTTATCCTTATATTTTGTAAAAGGCTTTTCCATTATATTTGTCTTAAAAGAATTAAAGAAAATTATATATTTTTTAGTTATAATATTTTTAGCACATTGCTTCTTTGATTCTTGGACACAAGGACTTTATTCGATTATAAGACTAATTATTCTATTTTTATTTTCATCATTAGTAACTATTACTACCAAGACTTCGGAAATGATTGAAGCCATAGAGTCATTTTGTGAACCATTATGTAAATTTGGATTAAATAATAAAAAAGTAGCTTTAGCAATATCATTAGGAATACGTTTTATACCTCTAATCAAAAAAGTTTATCGAGAAGTTTTGATGGCTCAGAAGGCTAGAGGAATAGAAAATAATCTAATAAGTTTACTGGTGCCTACCATAATTAGAACTTTAAAAATGGCAGATGATATTTCTGATGCTATTGAAGCAAGATCTTAATTACATATATATTTTAGCCAAATATTATTTAATTTTTTTATTAGCTTTTCTTCTGGGATATGCTATTCTGCTCCTTGTTTTGTCAGATAAAAGTTTTTTTAATGTTCCATTATTATATTTTAATTGATATTTATTTAATATATCAAATGATTGATTATGATCTACTATTGGAAATGTATTGTCTTTATTTTGTTCAATTATAAATTGTTCATCTCCTGTGTTTTCATCATATCTTATCCTCTCTTCTTTCTTTGAGGAATGTCTGTTACCATTATTGCTATTATTATTCCTATTATTATTATTCCTATTATTTCCATTATCCTTATCCTTTCTTTCGTTATTTGAAGAATTTTTTCTATTGGGACTATTGTTTCTATTATTTTGATTAGCTTCTTTTTGATTGTCAGAATTGTTGCTGCCACCTTTTTGATTGTTTTTTGTTTCTTTGCTACTATGACTTCTATATTTAGTTTTTTGATTTTTTATTGAGATTAATGAAACTAAAACAAATAAAATTAAAGGTATTAATTTTGCTAAATTTACTTTTTCTAAATTTAAATCAGATATATATTCTTTGTAAATAAAGTCTAGCAAATTAATTAAAGATGTCTTTTGTATTTCTAGGCTAGAGCTCTTTAGTATATTAAATTTTGTCTTTATTTTTTTATATTTATTCCCTTTGAATCTTTTCGTAATATTGTTTAAAAAGGGTAAAACTTTATGGAAACTAAATGTTTTTATATTATTAGAAATAGGATTATTTTTTTTTGATTTCTTTTTCGATTGCAGCGTATTAATTTGAGTATTTGGATTTATTTCAGTATAAATAGTTTTTAATTTATTTGTTTCTTTTTGAATAAAACTACTATCTAAACGCAATGATTTTAAACTATTTGATTTTTTAGAATTACAAGTTAAATTAAATAGTAAAGTAAAAGATATAATAAATAATAATCTCATATCACACTAATTAAATATTTTTAGAATTATTAAAGGAGCAATTTATAAATCGTTAATTTTTTTATAATCACAGAACACCATACGTAGTACAATGCTTCATCCATGAAAAGTAAACCAGTATTATAAATTATGCTCCTAAAGCCTAAGCCTTATCCAATGGGATTTAAGATTCAATTACTTTTTGATCTCTGTATAATTTTATATGTTCTTATTTTTGTTTCTTTTTTAAATTTTTTCTTTTTTATTTATTTTTTTTTGCATACATGAGAAAAGGTCTTATAATGAACTTTTACTTAATGAAAAGCTAATGTAATGCATAAGACCTTATTTATATCTTATAGCAAGCTTGCACTTAAAAAAAAATTACGTCAATAATTTATTACTGACCGAAGAAAATTTTAAATTACCTATTTAAACAGCAAAACATAAAATAATAATAATTAAAGCTACCATAATCTTATCATTAAATTCATTGAAATAGGACCAAAGATAAAGACTATATAATTTGTGATCAAAATTTTTTTTGATTTTTTATATATAATTGAAACTTCTATAGATTTATTCTTCATTTTATTAAAACATGAAGCTATCATTTATAATATTATAAATAATTTGACTTATTTTATTCTATAAATATATTATAGTTAGTTTTTTATAATAAACATAGATGAATTTAAGAAAAGATTTGATTTGAATGAGAAATGATTTATTATTAGATATTCAGAATTGAAGAAGTATATTAATATATTGAAGTTTGAAGTAATTAAGGGGATTTGTATCAGATGATTAAATACAATTTGATACATGAATTCGATTTTATATCCTCAAATTCAATCTAAGAAATCCCCTAAGCTAAAGAAGCCTTATCCTTGAAAAACAAAACACCATCTTTTTATTTATTTTTTCTTTTTTTATCTGTAAATCTACTATCACCTAAATCTAGATGCATAATGCATGCAAAAATAGCAATGATAG
>JAAGZN010000278.1 GCA_024206165.1 Bacteroidota bacterium | reverse complement strand
GAAATGCAAAGGCGGGCGATTTTAGAAGAAAAACTAAGAAATTTAGAGACCTGGTTAATACAATTAGGCTATGCTCAAAGTACAATAAATCAAGCAACAAGAAATATAACCATATTTTTCAACTGGCTAAAAGAAAACAAAGTAGAATTAGAAAAACTAAGCCCAAAAGAACTTCAAATTTATAACAGGCATCTTCATGAAAGTCCAAGTAAAACGGGCAAAATACTAAGAAGAGGAACTATAAAGACACACTTAAGGTCCTTAAAATTACTAGATAACTACTATCAAAAACAAGAAGGTAAGAAACTTCTAACCACAGATTTAAAACTAGACAAAGAACTACCTATAGAAATAGAAATATTAAGCATATCAGAAATACAAAAACTATATAAAGAAATAGAATCAAATCGAGAAGGTCAGTTAGATAAAGTAATATTAGGACTGTTTTATGGATGTGGCTTAAGATTAAGAGAAGGATTAAATTTAAAATTAGAAGAAATAGATTTTAAATATAAATTATTAGAAATAGTAAAAAGTAAAACTAAAACGAATAGGTATATCCCATTAAATTCAAGAATAATCCAGGATTTAAAAAGTTACATAAATCATACAAGAAAATATATAATAGAAGATATACAAGAAAAACATCTATTAATAAATCCGAAAACAGGCAGAAAGGTAGGCGATGAAACAATACGTAGAAGAATAAAGTTATTATTATCAAAAGCGAATATATCCAAACAAATAAGTACTCATAATTTACGTCATAGTATAGGGAGTCATTTATTAAAACAAGGTATGTCAATAGAACAAATAAGTCAATTTTTAGGTCATCAGAGTTTAGAATCGACAAAGATATATACAAAAATAAGCAATGAGAGAAAATTTTAAGGAATACTTGATAAAGTCAGGTTATAGTAAAATTATAATAAAACAAAGACAAAGTTATAGTGATAAATATTTAGAATGGTTAACTAAAAATGATATAAAAATAGAAGAAACAGAATATAAAGACTTGTTAAATTATATAAGTCATCTACAATCAGAAAAATTAAAACCGTATTATATAAATCAGCAAATCTTAGGAATAGGTAGTTATTATAAATATAAGAAATTACCAGATATAACGTATAAAGTAAGAATATTAGGAACAGAAAAAAGAAAATCATTATTACTGAATGAAAAGCAATTAAATGAAATATATGATAATTATATAGCAAGAGAAAAGGAAGAAAAAGAGATATTAAGTTTAATAATCTATCAAGGTTTAATGAGACTAGAATTATTAAAATTAACTATAGAGTCAATAAATTTAGAAAGAGGTGAAATATTAATTCCAGATACAAGTTATAAAAATAGTAGAATATTAAGGTTATCAGCTAATCAGATTTTGCCATTTTATAATCATATAAAAACTAAAAAAGGACATAATGAATTACTATTTAAGAATTGCAAAGGTTATTGGAAATTATCAGATTTATTATATAGAATAACAAAAAAGTTAAAGGAAAAGGATAAACGAGTAAGTTTAAAACAATTACGTCAAAGTAGATATGGTTTACTGATACGGAAATATGGCTTAAGACAAGGTCAGTATAAGTGTGGATTTAGAAGTATACAGACAGCGGAAGAGTACAAATCGAAAGATATAACAGATCTAAAGGCTTCAATATTAAAATATCATCCTTTAAATGAATTATAATATGAAAATATAAAAATATTTTTTTCTATTGATTAGAATAATTAATTTAGAAACCAAAAGATGGAATAGGCATAAAAAAGGTCTTTGAAAAAAATGCTTTAGTCAAATAGTTCTTTGAAAAATTGGGATGTGGGAAGTGAAAGTTTATCAATATTGGGATGGGAGGAGAAAAGTAATGAAGATGGTATATATAATCCTTATTCTGCAAGCTCTATAAAGAAGAAAATTGAGAATGAATTTACAGCTGAACAGATTCTCCGTTTAGATCCAATGACATTAGCATATGCTAATGGAACTTTAGGAGATGAAGCTTATGTATATGAAGCAGTATTTGAATTTTTTGTTTTAGACCCAATAAAATTTGGCCTATCAGTATTAAATACGTTTCGTGAATGTGGTGTAAAAACATTACAGGGATTAGATCACATAATGAAAAACCCCAAAACCACAGTTAATGAAATCACGAAATTTTTAAAGGACTCAAAAGAAATAGTTAATTTATTAGGAGCAGAAAATACTATAAAACTAGCAGAAAAAATGATTGCAGTATCTACTATAGATGCTGGTAAATCAATAAAAAATAATATAAAAAACTATCCTGCAAATTTTAAAGAGGAATTTCAGGAAGCAGAAAAAAGTAAAAAGATTAAAATGTCTACAAAATTGGTTTGTAGTATAATAGTAGCTAAAGAATTATTACAAAAAGGCGCTAAATATGGAATAAAATCTATAAAAAAAATTAAGAATGCAAGCAAAGTTGGTTCAAGCCTTGAAACAGTAGCATTAGAAGAAGCTTTAGCAAACAATCAAAGTAGTATTACTACTAAAACTAATAAAATATTCAAAGATGGTGCAGAAAGAGCCGCAGCATTTTCTAAAGAATGGCCTAAAGCTAGTCTTAAAGATACTATTAAAAAGTTTGCACCGGAAGCTGAAATAATTAAAATACCTTCAAAAGGAAAAATTATTTATAGAAACTCTAAAACAGGGATTGAAGTTGTTCATGATATTAAAGGAAATTATTTTAGAATAAAAGATACTAATATTACTGCATTTAGAAAACACCTTGATTTAAAAGGTAAAATTCCTAACAACAAAGTAGTAAACAATAAAATATCTGGAAGAAGTAAACCTGAATATGAACAAGTAACTCACTTCAATAATACAGATTAATATGGCATATACTATCGTTATACCTAAGGATAAAAAAATTGAAAAGAAGTTAGACTTTAATCAAGCCTCAGAAGCAGAGCTAATAACTTTCTTGCTTTTAGAAAAAGATTTTTTTTTATTACTCGAAAATAAAATATTTGATCTAATAAATTCTAATGCTTCAATTATGATAGATTATTCTGAATCAGAAGCAATAAAAGATTCGATTACTATTAAAAAAGTGGTTCAAGCCTTACAAAAAGAAGATTGCTCTTATAACAAAGACTTAGAAGATTTAGTAAAAAAAATAATAAACCTAATGGAAGAAGCAATAAAAAGAGAAGTAGGAATATATTTTTCCTTTTGAGTTAGTGAGATATTATTATAAAATATGTAGTAGAAGAATTAGAGTTATGATTTTGTATAAAATGTATAGCTATTGTTTGATTTTAAAATAAGAAATACAATGAAAAAACAAATATTTACAATTTTTTTTACAATTTTTGTTGTCAGCTTTGCTATAGCACAGGATCAAGATATAAATAGAGAATCAGATAATGATTTAAAAGATAAACTGAAATTTGGAGCCGCAATAGGGATTTATGGAATACAAGCGAAAGACTTTGATCCACAAAAAACTGAAATTAAAGACACAAAAACAATTTATGAAAATCTAGCCAGTGGATTTAAATTTTCAATATTTAGCGAATATAAATTTTTGAGTTTTCTTGGTTGTGTTTTAGACATTAGTTATAGTAATACAACATCTGATAAAAAGAAATATTTACCCAAATCTACATTTATAACAGATTTACTTTTACAAATTCATCCTTTTTCGGGCAATTTCTATTTTGCTTCCGGCCCTTCAATAGGATACGTTATAAGCTTTAATGATAAAAATGACGATAATAAATCAACTATTGATGATACAAATAAGGATAATACCAAAATTGAATTTAAGGAAAGTGACTACAATAAATTTCAATACGGAGTAGGTATTAAGATAGGTTATAATTTTGATTTAGGAATAAAGTTTGAACTAAATGGAAGCGTATTTTTAAATGGCTTTGAAAAAAAGAGTGAATCAAAAAAAATATTATCCACTGGAGGACTTTTATTGGGGTATAATTTAGCAAAACTAATTTTATAAAGATTTTAAGAAACCCCAATAGCGCAGACATCTTCTGTCTGTGCTATAATATACCACCTGCTATCAGTAGGTGTGTCAAGAAGTTAGAATAGAAATATTCTGACGAAACTATATAAAAGATGATGGAAGGCCCATCGAAATGGAGAGAAAATTCAATTAATAGCTAGTTGTATATCATTTATATTTCCTCTACTTGCAGCATCAATACAAATATATGCTATTGGTTACAACTAAACTTTCCCTCCAAAACCCTCAAAATAAAATAATTAGTTTCACCTAACTAAATTTATACTTTCTAAAATACAATTTAATTTCTCTATAGATATTGTATTATTTGAAGTTGAACTGAAATTATATTTACCATAAAGATTAATATGAGACCACGTAATTGGGCTTACTTGTTCTAACACTTCTATTTGATTTGATTGATTTTTATTTTGTTTTTGCTCTAAGAATTGTG
>JAAGZN010000277.1 GCA_024206165.1 Bacteroidota bacterium | reverse complement strand
TAAGGAATTGACTTATTATTCGATAGGTATGTTTTTGGTATATTTTGTGTTTTTATAAGCTGACTACTTCTTTTGTGATATATACATGAATTTAAATTGTAACTTTTAACTATAGTTTTGTTTGCTTACAAACACTACATAGAAGATGGAAAATTAAAAAGAATAAATTTAAAATGCTATGATAAAGCAGACTGCTTGGAAGGTATATATCATGATGATTTAACAAAAGAGATAGAAGATGATTTAAAAGGTAAAACTATTGATGAATTATTGGATTTAGATTTTAAAGGAAGCAGAATAGGCAAAAAAGCTAATAGTATTGTAAATAAAAGATTAAACAGCATTAAGCTTACAATTTTAAAAGGAAAGGAATTATTAGTATCACCAGTTATTCCAAAAAGATGAAGAAGCTAAAAAAGGGATTTCTAACCTTCATTTTACTTTTTATGTTTAATGAAGTTCAAGCTGCACCTTGTTTAAAGCATTATGCCGGATATAACGGAATAATATTATTATATAGGCCTTGGGAAGGCATGAGCTTTTCAATGTCTTATTTTTATAATTGGTCAAGAGATTGTGGAGCTTCTTTAGGATTAATGCTAAGACCTAAGGATATAGAAGAAGAATTCAATTTTGAAGACAATTTTACAGTAGTAGCTCAAGCAAAAATATTTTGCAATTTCTTTGATATAGCTGAGTGTATATATCTAATAGGTGGTTTTGGAGGAAGTTTGGGAATAAAAATAATAGATATTGAAATAGAAGGGGAACTTGATTTTATGCCAATGTCTTGGTTATCAATATTTATGAGAACAGGATTAGGTGTGCCTCTATGGGAAAAGTTAGGAACTATTTACTTCAATGTTGACATAGGAGTGAAATTATGTATTGACTTATTTTGAAAGAGTAAATCTATTTTAATATGGAAAATAAATTCATAATACCAAGTTGTATTGGCATACCAGATTCTATGTGGGAGATTTCTACAAATAGTATATATCAAATAAAACAGATTTGCATAAAAGCATTATTAATAGTAGTAATATTAAGATTTTTGACAGAGGGTATAAGTGATATTATAGATGGGCAATTTTCTTTAAAAAAACCTATAAAAATCATATCAATGCTTTTATTGTCAATAATAGCTCTAATGCATTATGAACAAATTATTATGTATATGGATAAAATAATTACGAATGTATTTAATATTGAGGTATCAAAATTTGATTTAACTACTGTAGAATTAAAAGAGACATCGCTTTTAAAACTTCCAAAGATTTTGATAAAAATGCTTTTAAATAATATTGCAAGATATTTCTTTCTGTTTTCTCATAAAGGAGCTATTATGCTGATGTATTATTTTAGATCTGTGATTTTAATAATTACAGCTCATTTTGGTCCTATTTCGATAATTTTTTCATTTTTGCCAGGGCCATTAAAAAGTAGTTTTAAAACTTGGCTTAAAAGTTATTTATATGTTTCCTGTTGGGCTATAACTTTGAAAATATTGACTGCAATATCTAAAGCTTTGACGGAAATACCATTAAATAATGAAGGTTCTGAATTATCTTATAACTTATTATCATTTGTTTTTTTCTTTATAATTTTTTTAACTCCTGCTTTAACTTCTAAATTCTTTGGATTTGCTTCATATGCTAATTTAGGAGGTACTATAGCAACTGGTATTAGTATGTCTAGAGATCCTATAAATCTAATTTCTAAAGCAAGGAAATCGATGAAAAGAAATAATTAAAATATTTTTCAAAAGAAATTTAAATGGTAATAACAAAGAAGAAACTCATAAAATATATAAAAAAAGGCAATTTAATATTTATAATTTTGTAAATTTAAGTATGGAAAATATGCAAAAATGAGATATTATGTTGATACATCAGTAATTGGAGGTTATTATGACAAAGAGTTTAAAGAATGGACAGTGCCTCTTTTTAATCAGGCTATAGAAGGAAAGTTTCAATTAATTTATTCTGATATTACTTTGCAAGAATTAGAAAATGCTCCAGACAAAGTAAAGAATCTAATTGATAGAATAGTTCCAAATGAAAACAAAGAACTTATAAACTCAAGTGAAAAATCCAATATATTAGTTGATGCATATTTAAAAGTGGGAGCATTAAATCATAAATCTTATACTGATGCAGAACATATAGCAGTAGCTTCAGTACATGCTGTAGATGTTATTATAAGTTGGAATTTTAAGCATATGGTAAATTATGATAGAATCCAACTTTACAATAAAGTTAATCGTAGATTTGGATATCCAAGTATAGATATTTTAGAACCAAGATTTTTTGTATCATGAAAAAAAAAGAAAATAAAGAATTCAAAGTTATGCCTTGGCTAAGGAAAGTAAGGGAAAAACTTTCTGAAGAACATTATAAGAATCCTAAAAAATATTTGGAAAAAAGGAAAAAAATAGTGACTTCAAAAGAAACCAAAACTTCAAAGTAGAATTGAATTGTAGTAAGCAAACAAGGATTCTAAATCTAATGTTTATATGTGGTAAATATATACTACTTGAAGAGGAAAATCGATCTTAAAGTATATCTATACTACTTCCATTTGAAGAATATCTGATAATCGGTCTTTTCTGTATGAAAATAACCGGTTTTAGATACATCTTGATATACGTCGAGTATAGTACTATAATGAAATTGTGTACTAAAATAAAAGAACAGAATATATCAGATATCATAAGCATCGCAGCTTATAAAGATGGTTTTATTATAAATAAAGATGCTAATATAGGAGTAGGTTTTGAAATAAATTTACCGGAAGAAGAAACTCTAGATTCAGATAATTTTCTACAATTAGTAGAAGGACTTTCAGGAGCATTACAATTATTACCTATAAATACAACAATCCAAAAACTAGATATTTATTATAACAATGAATTTAAAATAATAGAAGATTATACAAACAAACCTTTTTTTGAAAGAAAAACACTAGAATTTCATGATAATACACCAATTTTAGAACATAAAAGTTATTTATTTCTCAATTTTAATGACAAAGAATATAATCCTGTTAAATCAAAATTCCCCAAAATAGATGATATAATAAAAAATTTGATAATAGATGAAAAATCTTTAAAGCAAGTAGAAAGATCATGCAAAGAATTTGTTTCCTCCATTCCAAATCGAATAAAATTAAGAAAACTAAATGATCACGAAAATGAAGTTTTAATGTATAGATATATATCTCAGACATGGAATAGAGACATTAAAAACTTTGAGAATTCATTAACAAGAAAAAGTGATTCATTAATAGCTAGTCAACATATAAAATGTGTGAGAATGAAAGAGCTTTCAGAAGAAATATATCCTAGCAAGAAAAATGAATTTGGAGCAAATGGAGTAACAAGTCCATTTTTGTGGAGATTGAATCATAATTTAAGGTTTCCTCATATAATAAGTCAAAGAATAAAAATAATTAATCACAAAAATCTAAGGAAGATTCTATATCTAGAGCATGATTTTTGTTCTCAACTCGAATTTTTGCCAAGATCGAGATTATTAGCAGAAAATACTCTAAACAATTTTATTGAAACAGATAAATATATAGATGAAAATAACATACAAATAGTTGCTATGGATTATAATGTTTTTACGTGGCATTCTAGTTTAGATATGTTAAATGAAAGAATAGACAAAATCAAAAATGCTTTTAATAAAAGTAATATTGAATGCAAAACTGAAGATAACAGAACTTTTGATACTTTTTTATCAAACTTACCAGGGGCTTCATCAGGATTTTGGAAAAAATTGTATTTGCCTCTTAAATCTGCTATTTCACATTTCAATTTAGTAACACCTAAAAAAGGAGATAAAACTGGTATAATACTAAGAGATAGATATGGCAAACCAATATGTTATGATCCATTTAAATATTCTTTAGATAATCAACATGCATTTATTTTTGGTCCTTCTGGATCTGGAAAATCATTTTTTAATGGTAAAATGATTAAGGATAGATATTATTTGGGATATACTGTATTGGTAATTGATAGTGGAGGTACTTATAGAAATTTATTTAAGGCGTTAAAAGGAAAATATATTGAGTATAATCCAGAAAAGCCTTTAAAATTAAATCCATTTTTGATTAGAAAAGAGAAAGGTGAATATAAATTATCTTCAACAAAAGCTTCATTTTTAATATCTTTTATTTCAAAAATATGGAAAGGGGATTTAAATAAAAACCCATTGAAAGAAGTTGAAGCTTCATTATTATCTAAATTTTTAAGTTTATATTATAAATCATTAAAATCTGAATCGGTTCCTACTTTAAAGAATTTTTCAAAATGGTTAAAAGATTATCTTAAAAAGGAGCCTATTGAAAAGGATTTATTTAATTCAAGAGATTTCTTTTTGGTCTTAGAACCTTTTACTGAAGGAATTTATAAAGATAATTTTAATTCTGAGGAATTGGAATATTATGATGAATCGAGATTATTATGTTTTGAATTGCAAAATATTAAAAATGATAGTAGGCTTTATCCATTGGTAGTTCAGGTTTTATTTGATTTTATTTTTCAAATTGTTGAGTCTCAGCCAACTCAAAAGAAGTTTTTGGATATTGAAGAAGGCTGGACTATGCTTGATGATTCATCTCAAGATTATATAGAATCTTTTTTTAGAAAAGGTCGAAAAACGAATACTTCTATACGAATAATCACTCAGGATGTTGATGAGATAAAAAACTCTAAGATTGCTGGTGCGATGAGAACTAATGCTGCTACTTTTATTTTGTTATATAATGATAAAAATTCTGTTAGGAAATCTATATCTGAGTTTTTAGGTATGAATAGTTTTGATATGGAAAAATATGAAAGCTTGAGGAGGAAGGATGGGAAGGATGGTTTTAGAGAGATTTTTATTAAGGAAATGGATAATTCATCTGTTTGGAGGATAGATACTTCACTTTATGAACATGTTATTTTGACTTCTAGGCCTGATGAAAGGGATTTGTTTTTGAAGTATTTAAAAGAAGAAAAGGGAACATTTAGTGTTGAATTTGCTGCTTCTAGATGGGTTGAGAAAATGGTTAAGATTTGAAAATTGTTTCTTCTTTTAAATAGTGTTTGTAAGCAAACAAAACTATAGTTAAAAGTTACAATTTAAATTCATGTATATATCACAAAAGAAGCAGTCAGCTTATAAAAACACAAAATATACCAAAAACATACCTATCGAATAATAAGTCAATTCCTTATCCTATATCGTTTTCTAACTTTTTTTTCAAGATTCACCTCTTTATATTCGAGTAAATATTCAACTAAAATTTCAATAATG
>JAAGZN010000276.1 GCA_024206165.1 Bacteroidota bacterium | reverse complement strand
CCAAAGTTAATTGTTGTTCAAAATGCTTTCTCATTATTGAAATTTTAGTTGAATATTTACTCGAATATAAAGAGGTGAATCTTGAAAAAAAAGTTAGAAAACGATATAGGATAAGGAATTGACTTATTATTCGATAGGTATATTTTTGGTATATTTTGTGTTTTTATAAGCTGACTGCTTCTTTTGTGATATATACATGAATTTAAATTGTAACTTTTAACTATAGTTTTGTTTGCTTACAAACACTATTTATCATATAATTTTATTGTATTTAATCTTTCTTGAATACTAGATTTTTTAATTCTTAATTTCAGAATATATTTGTAGTATTTATTTATATGATTTTGATTTAATTTTTCTAAATCTATTTTATTATTTCCTAGCCATCGAAATAAATATTTAAAATCATTGATATAGCCTTTTATTGATTGTTCTGCATAGCCTTGTCTGATTAACCAGGTTTTTAGCTTATTTATTTCTTCTTCTATAAAGGACATTAATTTACCACATTTATAATTTTATAAATCTTTTTGTTTTAAGTAAATTATTCTCATTTGCTAATATCTCCTGTACTTTTTCCCAAAAACTATATTGAGGAACATATTTTAAACTCTTCTCTAATTCTTCGAATAAACCACTATCTTGAAAGCTAAAATAGTCTTTTGTACTTATTATAAGCTTGTCTACTAGAGGAATATCGTGCATTTTGCCTAGTTGGATTATTTGATCTGTATTATCTATATCTTCTGCTGATGGTAAT
>JAAGZN010000275.1 GCA_024206165.1 Bacteroidota bacterium | reverse complement strand
TCATCGTCGAGGAGGCTGAGGGGGAGTTCGGCAAGGCCGCCCAGGTGGAGGAGGCCGACAAGGGCGCCAAGGAGACTGGGGTTGAGTCCGCCGAGGCCATCCAGGTGGAGAAGGTCGGCCAGGGCGTCAAGGAGGTCGAGGGCGAGTCCGCCGAGGCCATCCAGGTGGAGAAGATCGGCCAAGGCGTCCAGGAGGCCGGGGGCGAGTCCACCAAGGCTGTCCAGGTGGAGAAGGTCGGGACCGACGTCGACAAGAACATCCTGGCGGGCGAGGTCGGCAAGGACAAGAGGCCGGGGCAGAGGATGCAGCACCAGGTGCTGACCCTGAAGAAGACCACGCTGGGGCAGAAGGAGATCGAACTGGAGGAGCTCAACGCCCGGGAGGACTCTCTGCTGGGCTCCCCCAACGGCAGCTTCGTCTCCGCGAACACCACCACCACCAGCGCGCAGGAGAAGACGCCGGAGAAGGGGAAGCTGACGGAGGCCGCCGGCTACCACACCCCTCAGAACATGAACACGGTGAAGAGGTCGGAGCAGGTGGTGACTCGGGAGGCCAAGGCCCAGAGGAGCGCCGACTGGAGCGAGCTGGAGGCCAAGGACAAGGCCCGGCTGGCGCGCCGGAAGGCGGAGGTGGACCGGGGCCATGAGCGGAGTGAGGGCGAGGAGTACGACCGGAAGCTGATGCTCAGCAGGAGGAACAGGACCCCGCCACTCAAGCCCCTCTCCCCGGACAACAGCTCGGGGGGTGGCAGGCCGTCCACCTCGGGACCGGCGGCACAGGGCTCCGGGTTCGGCTCAAGGGGGAAGGAGAACGAGAACTACGGCGCTCGGCCCAAGCAGGGCTCGCAGTTCATCCAGGCGACTTCGGCCTCCCCCAGGTAGAGAGCTGATTTTGCCAGGGCTGACCGTCTCTTCTCCAGGCTGGTGAACAGCGAGGCCGCCGGGGAGGAGCTCCAGGTGCGGC
Organism: Bacteroidota bacterium; assembly: GCA_024206165.1. GTDB lineage: Bacteria > Bacteroidota > Bacteroidia > Cytophagales > Amoebophilaceae > JAAGZN01. The sequence continues at coordinate 161 of JAAGZN010000275.1, read as the reverse complement.
GCACCAGCGGCCGCATCTGCAGCCGGCCGGACCGGTTCGAGTCGGCGGTGCGAGGGTCGCAGGGCCGCGGCAAGGGCGCCTCGTTCAAGGAGTGAGTCGGGGGTGAGGTCACTGCTCACCGTCCCTTCGTGTACATAGGGTACTTATTTAGTTTTAAGATT
>JAAGZN010000274.1 GCA_024206165.1 Bacteroidota bacterium | reverse complement strand
TTTTCTAAGCTTCCTATGCCATAAGGCCTGCCATCTAGTTTTTTATTCTTCAAGTGTTTTTTATTCCATATAGGTAGAAGTTTCTTTATTATATCATTGAATTTTCCAGGGCTCATACCTGTAATTCTGAGGAAAATATAAGGACGATTAACTAATTTATTATATAGATTCATATCAGATTAATTTAATTTTTGATGCAATATAATAATTAAAGCTTAAATCAAGGATTTTTTATATCAATAAGGACTTTTGCAGCGGCTCCTTATTATTATATAATAGTACTAATTTTGAATTTTGTATCTTCTAATTCCAAGATTAAAAATTATAATTGTAACAAATAAAAGAGAAAAAGTTCCTAAAAAAGTTATTATTAAAAATTTTAAATTTCCTGTTCTAATAAATTCTACTGGGAAAAAACTCCAAAATGCAACTGGTAATATTGAACAAGTAATAAATTTCAAAAATCCACTATAACCAGAATTGGGCTGACCAGAAGCAATAAAACATATCCCTCTTAATCCCATGACAATGCTTTCAGCATTCTTAATAAAAAAAGCAATACAGCTTAAATAAAGATATAATGAAAAAACAATTATTGAAGTTAATATTATAATTAGAAATATATAAAACGGAAATTTAGAAAAATATCCTGAATATAGAATAAGTAAAAAGCCAGTAATAACTTCACCAATTCCTGATATTTCAATTTTAGAGATTGCAATTTTTAATATAATATTTTTAGGTTGAATCAATAAATAATCTATTCTTTTAGATTCTATAATATTAGGAAGTTCTCTTAGTCCAAAGAAAAATAAATCAGTAATTCCCGCTGATATAGCTACGATCCCATACATTAAAATGAAATCATTAAAGTCCCAACCCCCAATAGAAGTAAAATTTTTAAAAAAGCTTCTCCAAGCAAAAAGAAAAGCGAATTGTCTTAATCCAATTAATATTATTGAAAAAAATAAATTTAATTTTAAAGAAAAAGAATATTTTAAACAAGTAACTATGGAAACCCAAATAAAATTTATAAATCTCATAATTAATTTGAATTTTGAATTTTTTTAAAAAGCATAGTATTAATAATTAAGAAAAATATTATCCACAAAAACCAATATAATAATCCAAATTTATAAACTTTATTATCAGTAATAATATCAGCAGGCCAATTTAAGATCCATGGATAAGGAGTAAAATATGCTATTTTTCTTAAGTATTCGGGATAATAATTTAGAGGCATTATTAATCCTCCAAAACAAAATACACATGTTAAATTTAAATAAATAAGATTATTAATTGATTTAATCCAAAAGGATAATAAACCTAAAAATATTAATATAGTATTAAATAGTAAAGCTCCTATAAATACCAAAAAAAAGCAGTTTAAAATATCAGATAAAGCAAAAGGGAAATTATTTGTTAATAGATAAATTTGCCCAATACAACAAAAGCCTATGAATATAACTTTTATAAATGTTTCTCCTAAAGAATCAAAAAATCTATATAATATATAAGAAGTAGGTTTTAAAAAATAATATATGATTCTATTTGTCTCGATATCATTTTTAATATAAAATAAGACTATTGAAACAGAAGCGGTTATCCATTGAGTGATTGTTATATATAATAAACGATTAGGATCTTTTGAGACTTTTTTAAAGATATTATAATAAATTAAAATTATAATTGAATACATAAATATCCTTATTAGCAAATGTTTCTTGTTAATAATTTGATTGGTCATCGAAAATATTATAAAGAACAAATATTTTGATATTTTATTTATTATGATCATTTTTATTAAATTATTTTTTATAAAAATCTTCAATAATATCTTCTAATGGAGGATTTTCAATTGTAAGATCTTTAATATTAAATTTAGATATAATAAAGCTTATAACTTTATTAATTGTAGTTAATGTTAAATCAATTTCTATTTGTGTCTTATGAGGAATAACTTTAATAATGTTTGTTCCCTTTTCTTTAAAGCTTATTTCCGGTTCTTCTGAAATAATAGTTATCAATTTTTTTTTTACATATTTTGCCTTTAAACTATTTAGTGTATCATCAAAAACTATTTTCCCTTCATTCATAATTATTACTCTGTTACAAACTTTTTCGATATCATCAGTATCATGAGAAGTGAGTAGCAATGTTTTATTTTCTTTTTCAGCTAATTCTTTTATTAAATCTCTTATAATAGCTTTTGAAGTAATGTCTAAACCAATAGTTGGTTCATCGAAGAAGATTACTGATGGATTATGCAATAAACATGCTACTATTTCACAACGCATTCTTTCTCCCAAAGATAATTCATTAGCATTTTTATAAATATAGTCATCAATTTTAAACAATTTACTTAATCTATTTAATCTTTCTTGAAATTCTATTTTTGAGATATTATAGATAGCAGATAATAATTTAAATGAATCTATAATAGGCAATTCTTGCCATAATTGAGATGTTTGACCAAAAAGAACGCCTATTTTATAAGAAATAAAACTTCTATTTTTAGATGGATTCTTTCCTAAAATTTTTATTGAACCTTCATTTTGTTTAGTTATTCCTGCCAACATTTTAATTGTTGTAGATTTACCTGCTCCATTTGGCCCAATAAAAGCAACTCTTTCTCCTGATTTTATTTCAAAACTTATGTTATTAACGGCAATTTTTGTTTCATATTTAGGTAATATATAATTTTTAAATTTCTTCAATAAATTTCCCTTATAAGGTCTTGTTGAATAAAAATATTTAGATAAATTTTTAACAATTATAGATTTTTCTATAATTCCATTTTCTCTTTTTTTATTCATTTTTTAAATTTAATTTTGTTAATTAACAATTTAATTCCTTTTTATAATATATTCAAAATTTAAATGTTAGAAGATCTCTTTTATAATTTAAAAGGCCAGTGGCACTTGATTAAAAACTTAGGTGACTTTGGAATTATGGAAGGAAATGCTTGTTTTAAATTGATTGAAGATCATATTTTGCATTTTAGGGAATCTGGTATTGTTATTCGGGATGATAAAAATCAAAATAAAGTTTATAGAGATTATATGTACAAACTTGATAAAAAGACAAATCAAATTTTAGTCTATTTCTCATCAAATAATAAAATTAATAATTTGTTTCAAACTTTGGTATTTGATAAAAACTTTAAAAAAGCGTATGGAAGTCATATTTGCAATTTAGATTTTTATGATTCTAATTATGAATTTAATAATGAAAATAATTTTAAAATTACTTATAAAGTAAATGGCCCAAAAAAGAATTTCCAAATAATATCAGAATACCAAAGAAGTTAATAATATAATATTTTGTTTTTAAAAAGTAATTTTTATAAATCTATCTTTATTATTTAAATCTTTTATTAATCTAATATTTTGAAAAATTTTAGAATTTGATTGAAAAATTTCATAAGTTTCTTTTCCTAGATTCTCATTGATTTCTAGATATATTTTACCATTTGCTGAGAGATGATGTTTTGAAAGTTCGGCTATTCTTTTATAAAATATTAATGGATCCTTATCTGATACAAAGATTGCATCTTTAGGCTCATAATTTAATACATTCTGTTTCATATACTTTGATTCCGATATTTTTACATAGGGAGGATTGCTTACAATTATATCCCATTTTTTCTTTGGTAATTGTTGATTAAGGATATCTATTTTATGAAATTTGACATTTGAATTGAGATATTTAGAATTTTGTTTTGCTATTTTAAGAGCTTCTTCAGATATATCAATAGCATCAACTTCAGAATTTTTTATTGACTTATTCAAGGTTATAGCTATACATCCAGTACCTGTTCCAATATCTAATATTTTTAGATTTTCTTTATTGTTTTCTTTAACAATCAAATTTACTAATTCTTCTGTTTCAGATCTTGGAATTAGGGTATTTTTATTTACTATAAACTGAAAATTAAAAAAATCTGCTTTTCCAACTATGTATTGAATTGGTTCATATTTTTTAATTCTATTTACTGCATTTAATAGATTTGTATATTTATCTTGAGTGGTTTTAAATTTTTTGTTTATGATTATATCTTCAATATTTATATGTAAAAATTCCTTAAGTAAAATTTTTGTAATAGCCTCAGCTTCTTTTTTATAATAACAATTAGATATTTCTTTTGATATTTTGTCAAAAATAATATTGCAGTTTATTTCCATATAAAATTAACATCAACAAATTTAAATACTGAATATATGAAAATAAAACTATTTAAATGAAAATTAAGTTTTAGGCAGGCAAATTATTTAAAGCTATTTGAATATTCTAATTTATAATTAGTGCCTGATAGAAAACTCTTAATTTTTAATATTTTAGCATCAAATTTTTATTATCAAAATAGGTTTTCTCATTTTATATCAACATATTTTATTAGTGATAGATGCCGATTGTATTTTTTCTATAATATTTTATAA
>JAAGZN010000273.1 GCA_024206165.1 Bacteroidota bacterium | reverse complement strand
GTCAACCGCAAGAATGTGGACAAGCACTTGGGGTTTGTAGGCCTTCTCATGGTCCTCAACCTCAGCTCCACCAGCTCGCCCCTGAGGATAGTCGCGAATCCAGCCCAGAGGAGCAAGTCCGGTTACAAGAACAATGACAACGTGTCGCCTGGTGAAGCGTACATCGAGAAGATTCGGAGCGTATTCCTGAGAATGCGTTTGAACCCCATAGTCAGTCTAGGAGACATCAGCAACTTCTATCTTCGAATCAAAATTGACACCTTAGGAACATTGAGTGGAGCTGTGTGGCTACAGCGAGATGAGAAAGGGAGGGCAGTCCTCAACCCCGACCTTGATGCCCCGCTCGAGATTGCTGTCTTCGTGGCCTCAAGATTTGGCCAGGTGGACGCCGGCACTTTGGCGGCCCTGGCACGCAACTATGCTGTAGACGCCTACATCAACCACTACCCGGCCAACGAGGACAAACTCCCGACGAGCCTGGTGGAAGAGGTGAGGTCAGTGATAACCAGGGCGTACGTGGACGACGTACTCCACGCCGTCTCAGCCAAGTCCATGGAGCTGAACAAAGAACCACTTTCCCGCACCGGGTACGTTGGTCAATTTGGAAGCGAGCGGTTCGAACTGCTCGCAATGACGTTGACCCGCACCTTGGAGTTCGTGGGGTTTTCAATCAAGAAGTTCATCCTACCACCTGATCGGGACCTTCAAACTCGACTGAATTCCAACCCTCTATTGTCCTGCAACCAACCAGATCCAGTTTCGGATGAGAGACCACCCGCCAAAGACGTACACCGAGAAGGAGTGCGGCGAGAACACAAAGATTTAGGCTCCGCCTCCGACCAAGCATCTCCCAAGCCAGCCGAGCACTTGCTTGGAGTGGCCTGGTATTCCGACGACAGTCTCGGTCTGCGTAGGAAGCTGCTCAATGTTGGCAAGTCAAAGGGTGGCGTACGACCTAAAGAGACAGAACTCAAGGACCCCGAAGCATTTGACAAGTTTGTTAACAAGCATGGATCTCTCACCCGAAGACAGTTGATCTCCCTAATAAGCCAAACATTCAACCCCTTAGGGGACTTGGCCGGGATTTTTCATCTGGCCAGTAGGGTGCTGGCAAGGGACGTAATGTTGGAAACTGATCATGTCCTACAGTGGGAAGAACGGGTGAATCCCAAATGGAATGCAAGAACAAGAGAGCTGGTCAAGCTGTTCTATTATCTCCAAGTATTCTCAATCAAGAGGTACGCCATCCTAGGCGTCTTCCCCCGTGACATGAAAATCTACCTCTACTGCCTCACCGACGGTTCGCCACAGGCCGCCGTCGCCCTCACGTACGTCGTCTCTGTCCCCAAGCAAGAAGACTCCACAACTCCAGAAGGCCAAGCAAATCATGTAAGTCTTCTCCGT
>JAAGZN010000272.1 GCA_024206165.1 Bacteroidota bacterium | reverse complement strand
CCCTTTTCATTTCTCTTTTATTTTTAAGAATTACAGCCTTCGTGATCTATAAGAGGAGTGGAAATAGAGGCATTACATCTCAGCAACGTATGCTGTATAACTGATTCATAGAAGTTGCTTTTCCTTTGATAATACTTACTCCCTTTTCATTTCTCTTTTATTTTTAGGAAGTGGATCCTTCGTCATCTATAGGAAGAGTAGAAACAAAGGCATTGCATCGAAACAAGGTATGTTTTATAACTCATTCATAGTGGTTGCTTTTCCTCTCTTTGATAATACTTACTCCTTTTTCATTTCTCTTTTATTTTTAGGGAGTGCAGCCTCCGTCATCTATAAGAAGAGAAGAAATAGAGGCATTACATCTCAACAAGGTATGTTATATATATCTCATTCATAGTAGTTGCTTTTTCTCTCTTTGATAATACTTACTCACTTTTCATTTCTCTTTTATTTTTGGGAAGTGCAGCCTCTGTCATCAATAAGAAGAGCAGGAATATAGGCATTACATCGTAGTAGCTTTTCCTTTGATAATACTTACTCCCTTTTCAT
>JAAGZN010000271.1 GCA_024206165.1 Bacteroidota bacterium | reverse complement strand
TGATAAATAGTAGGGCTTCCTTTGCTATAATTTTCCATGTCACAAATGTAACATTTTACATTTAAAATAAGGAATTTAAAGGACTGAAGTCATTTTCCATCTGAAAGATGGAGGCTTTAAACCAAATTTGAGACAGTAAATTTGAATATCCTTATATTCATCCTTTAGTAGTAGATCCACTTTTACATAAAGAATTTTATTTTATTGAAAATGAAATTCTAAATAGTATAAATGATACAAACTTTGAAAAACTTAGATCGCTAGATAACCAGATGAAACAAGTTTATTCTAATAGTATACCAACTAAAATAGAATTTGATATTCCAGATAAGTACTTATTAAAAACAAAAAATTCTTTAAATGATATAGAATTTGATGAAAAACTTGACAATTTATTATTTAATAGAAAAACAAATAAAATTGTAAAAGATAAAACAGAATTTCTAATCAATGAAAATGCAAGAAAGCTATCTTCATTTTTTAAAGATAATTATTTTTTTAATTTGGATGATGAAAGTAAAAAACATTTCTGAATGAGGCGTTTGTAAACCGCATAAAAATACTTAAATTAGATTAATTTTATATAATTATCTAATAAAGTGTAATAAAGTATGAGCATATTTGACTTTCAGAGTAAATTTCCAAATGAGGAAGCATGTAAAAAATATTTAT
>JAAGZN010000270.1 GCA_024206165.1 Bacteroidota bacterium | reverse complement strand
GTGTGGCGAGGAGCCGATGGTAAATGAGGAGTGGCTAGCTCGGAAGAGCCTCGAGAAGGGGAAGAGCGTAGATCACGGGGGCCGCCGTATCATTAAAAAGAAAACCGAGGAGGACAGGAGGGAGGGCGAGGGGAAGGTGCCCTGCTCCCCGGTGCACACGGACCAGCTGGAGGAGGAATTCAACAAGGTGGCGACACAAGTTCACAGCACATTCTAGAGGTCTCCACATTCTTTCACCGGAGTAGAAATGGATTTCCAGCCTAATTTTCAGCTACATTATGTAGCCTACATAATAAACCATGTGCTGGAGAAGTGTGGCGAGGAGCCGATGGTGAAGGAGGAGTGGCTCGGCCTGCCGACGCGGAACAAGATGCGCGTCTTCGTCTACGTGCACAACATGAGGAAGCCAGCAGGAGCTGGCCGAGGAGGACAGGAGGGAGGTCGAGGGGAAGGTGCCCTACTCGCCGCAGATGCACATGGACAAGCTGGAGGAGGACTTCAACCGGTTGGCGACACAAATCCTCAGCACATTCTAAGAGGTCTCCAGTGAAAACGTATTTCCAGACAGTTTCCAGCTAATAAACCAACCAGACTTGTAAAACTTATATCCGACCCGACCAACCAAGGATTCAATGTGTAAAAAATT
>JAAGZN010000269.1 GCA_024206165.1 Bacteroidota bacterium | reverse complement strand
TTATAAAATATTATAAAAAAAATACAATCGGTATCTATCACTAATAAAATATGTTGATATAAAATGAGAAAACCTATTTTGATAATAAAAATTTGATGCTAAAATATTAAAAATTAAGAGTTTTCTATCAGGCACTAAATAATTCAAAAACAAAATCAATAATTAAAAAAGCAATTAACGATTCAAATCATAAAGTGGCTGAAATGGCTAAATGGATATCTAAATTATATTATTAATTTTATATAAGTATTAGTTATAAATTAAGTTTAAATAAAATATATTTGTTTTGAATTTTTGAAATAAAATAATAATATTTGTATCATGATTTTAAACTTTTAATTATTATATCATGTTCAAAATAATACCTATTGCTTTTATATTTATAATTTCTTGTAATAATTATGAAAATAAGAAAAACATGAATTGTGTTGCAAAACCATTTTGTAAATTATTTCATCACGTATTTAAAGATATAATGCAAGATCCAGATTCAAAAACTCCTTTGACAAAGCAGTTCGAATTTCAAAATTATGAATGCATAAAAATAAAAACAAAACAAAAATTAAAAAAGGAGAAAGTTACCAGATTTTTATTGGAAATGAATAAAATTAAAATTAAGCTCTTTAATAGATAGATTGAATTTTTTCATGAGCTAAATTAAAAATTTTATTAACATTATCTTCAAATGAAATGTTAGTATTATCTATTTCTATTGCATCTTTTGCTTTAATCAAAGGGCTAATTTCTCTTGTTTGATCTATTTTATCTCTTTGATGCATAGTAATTTTTAATTTTTTGATATCCACTGATTTGTCATTTTCTTTTAATTCTTTAAATCTTCTTTTTGCTCTTTCTTCAATATTAGCTGTCATAAAAATTTTTAATTCTGCATTTGGAAATACTTTAGTTCCTGTATCTCTGCCATCAACAACTATTCCACCATTATTGCCAATATCTTGTTGTAATTTTAATATTTTTTCTCTCACTTTTCCATAAGTACTAATTTTACCAACCAACTCTTCTATATTAATATTATATAACTTTGACATTACATTTTTTTCATTTAATAACATATGAGAAGTTCCTGTTTTAGGATCATATTGGAAATCTAAGTTTATATCTTCTAATAATTCATTAATTTCATTTTGATTTTCAATATTTATATTATTTTCAATTATATACAAAGTAATTGCTCTATACATTACTCCCGAATTAATATATTTATATCCTAACTTCTTAGCTAATTCTTTAGCAGTTGAGCTTTTACCAGAGCCTGCATGACCATCTATAGTAATAATTATTTTTTTCATTATTTTTTTCTTTTATTGACTTTATTGACTATCTACTCTTCTATATAAATGTTTTGAGATAATAAATATAGAAGCTATATTTTAATCTTTTTAAATAAATTAGAAACAATTTGTTAGAAATTATGAAGTTGATTAAAATAAAAATGTTCTTAACTTTTCTATTGTTAAATTGCAATATTTATAACAATAAAAATGCCCAAAAATTAAGACTTATCAAAGAGGAAAATAAATCTTTAGATAAACAATTTTCTCATTATCTTAAAAGTTTTGATAAATACTATTATAAATTACAAAGAAAAGATTTTTCTATAATACTCTATTCTAACTATTTCTTATATAAACAACTAGAATTTAAAGTTAATAAATTAATAGCTAATAGACTGAAAATTGAAGAAATAGATAAAAAGGAATTATTTTATTACTATGATATTATAAATAAATTTAAATATTTCTTTATCATTAATTCAATTAATTATTTTAACGCAATATCTCAACATCAAATGTATAAAAAAAGTTATTCTAAATATAATCCTTTTACATGTTTCAGAATGTTATTAAAATGGTTCAAACTTAAAATTAAATTTTATAGAAATAAACAATCTCTTAAAAATTTCTCTGCTTACTTAGCCAATGGCAGGAATATTTATTATAACAAAGATACTTTTGGAGATATAATTAAAAATAAATTATTAATTAAAGCTTTTATTAACTCTAAAAGAAAACAAGAAGTTAATCAATATAATTTGCTCCATAAATATAACGATGAAAGGTTATATCCAATAATTACCTGCTTTTTTTCTGAAAATAAAATATATTTTGAAAAAATTAAATATTGTTTTAATGCTTATGAAATTAGACCTAAATTTTTTAAAACTCCATATTCAAAATCGCAAAAGCATAATAATCAAATATGAAAAAAAAAGAGTAAAAGGTAAACCTTCAAAACAAGTTTCATTTTTAGTTAAATTATAAGGAATTTTTGTAAGATTTAGTTCTTCTCTAGGTATAGAAGAATTTGTAATATTTAATTGAGGAGAATATTCATTAATTAAAGGCATTGCTACCTAATTATAGATAAATAATTATTTCTTTTAGCAATTAATAGCCTTATAGAATATTCTAGCATTTTTACACATTTACTATAACACTTAGATTTTCTTCTCATTCTAGCTAAATAATGTCGGAATAAACT
>JAAGZN010000268.1 GCA_024206165.1 Bacteroidota bacterium | reverse complement strand
TTCTCAGGAAAATATATGGACGACTAACTAATTTATTATATAGATTCATATCAGATCAATTAAATTTTAGATGCAATATAACAAACTAAAGCTGTAATCAACGATTTTTTATATCAATAGAGACTTTTGCAGCGGATCCATAGTGTTTGTAAATTTTGTTAGATTTTAAATATATATATTAGTGAAATCTCATAATATTTAAATTTTTAAGAATTAAACCTGATTAGCGAAATAATTTCTCTAAAATCAAAAATTCCATTTTTCCCTTCAATCCATTCTGCAGCTATAATAGCTCCTAAAGCATAACCTTTTCTATTATGAGCATTATGAATTATTTCAATTTCATCATTATCAGAATAATATTTTACTTTATGAGTTCCAATAATATTATCTTTTCTTTTAGATATTATTTTGGGATTATTAGGTAAATCATTTTTAAGAGTTAGAGCAGTGCCACTTGGTGAATCCTTTTTTTCTTTATGATGAGTTTCTTCTATAATGGGTATATATTTATTATGATTTCTCATAATCATGCTTAAGGATTTATTAAGTTCAAAAAATAAATTCATTCCTATACTAAAATTAGAAGAATATAAAAACGCAGTATTATTTTTCAAACAAATATTTTCAATTTCATTTTTCTTTTCCAACCATCCTGTTGTACCAGAAACTACTGGGACTCCTTTCTCTAAACATTTTTTTATATTATTATAAGCAGAGCAAGGAGTAGAAAACTCAATACAAACATCCGTATTTGTTTTATTTATTTCAAGAAGATCGTTTTGATTATTTTTGTCAATTGTATAAGAAATTTTATGTTTTCTTTGAGTTGCAAGAGTTTCGATATTCTTGCCCATTTTACCATAACCTATGATTGCTATATTCATTTTTTTCTTTTTCTTTTTTTCCTTTTTCTTACATTCTTATTTTTCTTATTTTTCTTTTTATTCAATTTCTTCATTCTTTTCTTTCTTTCCTTATATTTTTTTTTCAAAGTCATTTCTTTTTCAGTTCCCGGTAATTTTGAAGGGCCTAGTTTTTTAGAAATATCATAAGTTGTCATATGAGCATCAACATATGCATCTAAAACATTAAGGATATACCAAAAGAAAATTCCAACACATAATCCATTACGCCAAGCTCTATCATAAGAACTTCTTTTTGGTATCTTTTCAATTTTTCCAATTTCCATATATCTATTATGAAAATAAATAGCTCCACCTATCAATCCTGCAAAACCACCCCAAATAAGACCAGCTTTCCATATTTTATCATTTCTAATTTGACCTAATCCTGGTAAAAATACTGAACTCATCCATATGTTTTTAATTCTTCTATCTTCTTCTATTTGGGCCTTTTCTTCTTTTGATAATTCTTTTTCTTTAGTTTCTGATTTTGTTTGAGTTTTTGAATTAGTTTCTGTTTTAGATTGTTTATTTTTTGACTTGTCTATTTTTTCTTTTTGGTTCTGTTGTTTATTTTCTTGTTGAATATTCTTTTTAATTTTTGGAGCAGTTTTTTCTTCTTTATTTATATCTTCTTTCTTTTCTTTTTAATTTTTTGGTTTCGAATTTTCTCCATCTACTCTTTTCAATTTGGGTAAATCATTTTGATCACAAAAAGCAATATTAATAGAAAAGGTATTAAATAGATATATAAATAATATTTTAAATATGATTCTCATTTTATTATTAAGTCGTCATTTAAAGATTGAATATTATGATTTCAAATATATTGCTTTCAATTATAAATCATTTGAAATTATTTTCACAATTTCATTGAATTTTTCTTGAGAATCAAATTTTATTATAATTTCTCCTTTTTTTATAGCTTCTTTATGATTTTGCATAATGTTAGTTTCATTAATTTTTATATTGACCAAAGTATTAAATTTGGTTTTTAGTTTATTCTTAATATTTAAGGTATTTTGCTTAATTTCCTCTGATAATGTAATTTTTTTCGTTTTAGGTATATCAATATTTCTAACTAATTCCTCAGCTTTTCGTACAGATAAATTATTTATAATTATTTTTTCTAGAAGCTTTAATTGTAAATTCTTATCATTTAAGTTAATCAAAGCTTTTGCATGTCCCATTGTTATTTTTTCATCTTTTAAAGCAACTTGTATATCTAAAGGAAGTTTAAGAATTCTCAAAAAATTAGATATTGTTGATCTTTTTTTTCCAACTTTTTGAGCAATTTCCTCTTGAGTAAAGCTGCATTCTTCAATAAGTCTTTGATAGCTTAAAGAAATCTCTATAGGGTTTAAGTTTGCTCTTTGAATATTTTCTACTAAAGCTAGCTCTAATAGTTGATCATCATTAACTTCTCTGATATAAGCTGGCAATTCAATGATGCCTGCAAGTTTAGATGCTCTAAATCTTCTTTCTCCTGAAATTAATTGATATTTATGGTTATTTTTATTTTTTCTAACTGTGATTGGTTGTATTATTCCATTTTCTTTAATCGAATGAGCTAATTCTTCTAACTTTTGTTTATCAAAAAACTTTCGAGGTTGCATTGGATTGGTTTCTATACTATCAATTGGAATATTGATGATCTCTGCTTTTTTTCCTAAATAATTAATATTTTCACCTAATAAGGCTTCTAAACCTCTTCCTAAAACTTTATTTTTTGTTAGTTCTTTGTTTTTTTGCATTTGAATAAGAGAATTTTGATCTTTTATTTAATTACTTGCCCAACGCAACCTTTATTATATGAGCTCCTTTATGCTATAGAAACAACAGCATTTGCCATTTTAAAGCTATTTTGCGTAAGTTGAGTTAATTATTTTTATTGAAATTAAATTTAATCAATTTTATTTTTAGAAGAGATTTTTGAGATGATTTTTAAACATTTAAGCTTTTATATTTCTTGTTTTTTATTATAACTTCATCAGCAAGTTTAAGATAATTAACTGTTCCAGTGCTATCAACTGCATATAATAAGGCTGGCTTTCCAAAACTTGGTGCTTCGCTAAGTTTTACATTTCTATGAATAATTGTTTTGAAGATTAAATTATTAAAATGTTTTTTTATTTCATCAAGAACTTGATTAGATAATCTTAATCTTGAATCATACATTGTCATCAAAATTCCTTCAATTTCTAAATTTTGATTTAAATTTTGTTGTATCATCTTTATTGTATTAAGCAATTTTCCAAGTCCTTCCAAAGCTAAATATTCACATTGCACAGGTATTAAAACAGAATTTGCAGCTATTAAGGCATTAATTGTTAAGTTTCCTAATGAAGGTGCACAATCGATAATAATATATTCATATTTGCTTTTGAATTGTTTTAGAATACTTTTTAAAATGGTTTCTTTATTATCCAAGGTTGAGAGTTCAACTTCAGCTCCAGCTAAATCTAAACTTGAAGGAAGGATATCTAAATGTTTTTGTTTTGTATTTATTATACAATTTTCAATTTTATCTTTATCTATAATGCATTCATAAATTCCTTTATAATTATCAGTAAATCCCAAGGCTGAAGTAGCATTTGATTGGGGATCTATGTCTATCAATAAAGTCTTATGTTCTAAAACAGCTAAGCTAGCTGATAAATTTACTGCTGTTGTAGTTTTTCCAACTCCTCCTTTTTGATTTGCTATTGCAATAATCTTTTGCATTTTATAATCATTAAATTTTATATCTAATTTACAATAAATTTAATAACTATACTGCTTCCAATTGAAGAATATCTGATAATCGGTCTTTTCTATATGAAAATAACCGGTTTTAAATACATCTTGAATTCTATGACTTTACCAAATAAATTATCACTTTTATTTAATATTTAATTTATAAAAATAAAATTATAAAAATCATAAAAAAATCATACTTCATCAAATTAATGTGAATAGTTGAAAACTTTAGTTTGATT
>JAAGZN010000267.1 GCA_024206165.1 Bacteroidota bacterium | reverse complement strand
TTATAAAATATTATAGAAAAAATACAATCGGTATCTATCACTAATAAAATATGTTGATATAAAATGAGAAAACCTATTTTGATAATAAAAATTTGATGCTAAAATATTAAAAATTAAGAGTTTTCTATCAGGCACTAAATAATAATTTTACTGATAATTTACTTTCTGATTTTGTTAGTTTTTCATCTGGTCATAATAATAATAGAAGAAGATTATTAAAAATTGATATTACTGATACTTCTGATACTATTCCTTATCAATCAAGAAACTATAAACCAAATGGTGGTACAAGTTTTTATTATAAACATTTTACATGTGCAGATGGCTATGTTATGGCAAATATAATTGATAATACAGATAATAGTTTAGTATCAGCTTATCTTGGAGATTTTGATGGTTATAAATCGGTTCCCATTTATAAACAAACGAATTCTGAAAATATTAGAACTCTTCTTACTGATAGCAAATGTAAAGATAAAACAATAATTTATTTCGGATCTCAATTTGATACAAGTGCCAATAAAGTATCTTATTTAGTGTTTGTAAGCAAACAAAACTATAGTTAAAAGTTACAATTTAAATTCATGTATATATCACAAAAGAAGTAGTCAGCTTATAAAAACACAAAATATACCAAAAACATACCTATCGAATAATAAGTCAATTCCTTA
>JAAGZN010000266.1 GCA_024206165.1 Bacteroidota bacterium | reverse complement strand
TTATAAAATATTATAGAAAAAATACAATCGGTATCTATCACTAATAAAATATGTTGATATAAAATGAGAAAACCTATTTTGATAATAAAAATTTGATGCTAAAATATTAAAAATTAAGAGTTTTCTATCAGGCACTAAATAGAACTTGACCTGTGTTTAGAATTAATGATTATGGAATTTATTATTTTATGTTTTTTATAAACTTTCAAAATTCTATAAATTGAGTTGGATGAAACTAAAAAGAAAAGTAATATAATAAATATGAATTTTTTAAATCTCTGTAATAAGATTATAGATATTAATATCAAATAAATAATAGTGATATCCAATAAATTATAATTAAAATTTGAAATATTAGAATATGGAAGTTTTTTAATTGACATCAATAAAATATTAGTTAAAAAAATTATTTTAGATATTATGTATCCTAAAAAATATGAAATTGAATTAAGTTGATTAAAAATTAAAATAAATAAACTTAAACATATTACTATAAAAGCAGTAGGTATCATAAATAAGTTAGAAATAAAGGAATATAGATTAATCTGATTGAAATAATAAATTGTTAGAGGAATAGTAGCAAGTTGTACTGATATTGTATAAGAAGTTGAATTCCAAAGAAATTTGCCTATTTTATTTTGAAAACTTAATAGTTTATATATTTTTGGTTGATAATATACTATTCCTAATACTGATAGAAAAGATAATTGAAAACCTATATTATTAATCAAAAAAGGATTTTTTAAAAGAATTAATCCGCAGGCAAATGATATGGTATAATAAATATTCGGTTTTTTTCCTAACATAATACTAATTTGATAAATTGTAAACATTAGTGCAGCTCTTATAATTGAAGAAGAAAGCCCTGTTATAAATGCAAAAATCCATATACTAGAAATTATAAGCAAATATTTCATATTTTTATACTTTTTATGTTGTATTAAAAGCGATAATAAGAATGAACATATCGAAATAATAATTCCTAAATGGAGTCCTGATAAAGCAAGGATATGAATTACTCCTGTGTCTTTATATAATTCTATTGATTCTTCTTTTAAAAGATTTTTTGATCCAAGTATTAAAGCACAAATTATTCCAAGTACTTTTTGTTGTTGTATAAATTTTGTAAAAATAGAAATTAATTTAGTTTTTATCTTGATTGCTAAAAAGTGTAATTTGCTTTCAATATTATTTTTAATAAGTAAGTAATCTTCAGATTTATTTAAAAACTGTTTGAAAAAGATATTATTTTTGATAAGATAATGGTCATAAGGATTCTTTGAATTTTTTACAGGTAACTTATTAATTAATATAGTATCTCCATATTTTAAATTAAGATTCTTATTAATATATAATTTTAACTTTAAATTCGATATTCTCCATATTTCATTATATTTAAATCTTTTAATAACTCCCGTTGTATGATTAGTTAATTTTCCACTTTTGATTTCTTCAATTACGTTAATTTCGCATGCTTTAATGTTATTAATAAATACAATATTTTTTGAACTTTTAATGCTAGTATTGATAATGGCTAATATAAATACTATGATCATTGTTAAAAAGAAAATAATTCTTTTATTCTGATTTTTAAATAAAAATAATATCCAAAACAAATAATATATTATCATAAAAAATAAAAGAGATAATGACATCATCGAGAAGTTAAAATCGAAAACTTGAGAAATGAATGTGCCAATTATAAAAATGAGAGAAATTAAAATTATGATAGGCATCAAAAATTGTAAATATATATTTTTAATTAACAATACTAATTTATTTCCTGAATATAAATATTATTCTTTAAATATTCTTTTGCTCTTTAAATAATATCCGATAATCCTTTTTTCTGGATAAAAATAAAGTTTTAAACACATGTTCTTATTCATTTATATATCAATCAAACTATGGTTTTAAATAATAAAACTAGTAACCAGGAAAATTTGACAAAAAATCAGTAGTTAATAATAAATTTTGCTGATTTATGAAGACTTAAATTTAATATAAATATTTTGCCATAAAGTATGAGAGATATAATGATTTAATAAAAAAGTTACAGAAGTGTTAATTTTTTTACACTTAAATTTATATATAAAAAGACACATTATTTATTATAATTTTAAAAGAATAATTATTATTTAAAGTTCATAAGAAGACTAAAGATTGTATTTTAAATATATTATTTTTTAATTTATTCGCATTTTAAATTACATTTTTGTTTATTTTGGATAGGAATTATAAGAAGCATTTGCTTTATTTGTAATAGCAAATCAGTATTATATTTAAAAAGTATGATTTTAAATAAAAAAAATTATATAAGTTAATAAAAAGTTAAAATATAAGATTAAATAATATTTTTAATATTAAAAGTTTGTTTTTAACAAATAAATACAAATTAATATAATTTTTGATACTGATTATGCCAAATTTTTTCAAAACTTAATGTTGAATATTTTAATAAATTTATTATAAGAAATGAATAATACAGGATTTATTGAAGCAGGGGAAATAGTTAGATCCCGAGGTATTCAAGGAGATTTAATTATTGAGTTAAACTTAGAAATTGATACAAATATTCAATTAATGTATCTTGATTTAACTGATGGAAATTTAAATAATGAAGATTCTAAAATTGCATATAATGTTAAAAATTTTGAGAATTTAGGCAATAATTTGGCATTAGTAAGATTTAATGAAGTTAGTGAAAGATCGCAAACGAATTTTTTAGAAGGTAAAAAAGTATTTATAAAAAATGAAAATTTTTCTTTTAACACATATAATAGTGATATTACCCCATCTAAACTAGAAGGATATAAAATCTTTGATTATGAAGAAAAAAAACATTTAGGTAAAATAATTGGATTAAAAAAAGTAAGAGTTAAATATTTAGAAAAAACCTTAATGTTTGTTGAATATGGCAATCAACCTCTTCCAGTACCATATGAAGAGGACATTATTAGATTTATTGATCATGATCAAAAAGCTGTTTATATTAATCTTCCTGATGAATTTTTAGAAGTATTATTAACAAAACAATAATAATTATCTAAAATTAAAACACTGATTGATCTTTAAGCATTAATCAATTTGTTAAATAAGATTAAAAGTAATTAGCTTTGTATATATTTCAATAATTTAAAATATGTACTTAGAAAAAGAATTAATTGCTTCGATTCAGCTTTTTTTAGATTCCAAATTTAATTTAAAAGTATTAGAAAGTGAGATTAAATTATTATCTACAAAAAAAAATTTTAAAGGGGATTTAACATTTGCTTCATTTTCATTAATTAATAAATTAAGATTAAAACCTGAAGATATTTCCAAAATTTTAGGTGATCATCTAAAAGAAAATTGTGATTTTATTTTAGATTATAATATAGTCGGAGGATTTTTAAATCTTATATTCAAAGACTCTTATTTAGTTAACAATTTATTAAAATTTGATTCAACAAAAACTAAGTCTATTAATAATAATTCTATTGTTATAATAGAATTTCCAAGTCCTAATACCAACAAACCTTTACATCTCGGTCATCTAAGAAATATGTTTTTGGGCATGTCAATCGGTAATATATTAGAATATGCAGGTTATAAAGTTAAAAAAGTAAACTTAGTAAATGATCGTGGTATTCATATTTGTAAGAGCATGGTTGCTTATAAAAAATTTGGAAATAATGAAACTCCAGATTCTGATAAGATCAAAGGAGATCATTTTGTTGGCAAATACTATGTTAAATTTGATCAAGAACTTAAAAAAGAACTTAGCGATTTAAATAGTAAGAATTTAGAAGATTCTAAATTAATTAAAGAGGCTAAAGAAATGTTGCTTAAATGGGAAGAAGGGGATAATGATGTTAGAAAATTATGGGTGAAAATGAATGATTGGGTCTATAAGGGATTTAATGAAACTTTTAAAAAATTAAACATTCAGATAGATAAAACCTATTATGAGTCAGATACCTATTTGTTAGGTAAAGAAATTATTAAGGAAGGACTAACTAAAAATATTTTTTATAAAAAAGAAGATGGATCTGTTTGGATTGATTTATCTGATGTAGGTCTTGATGATAAATTATTATTAAGAGCAGATGGTACTTCTGTTTATATTACTCAAGATATAGGTACTGCTGATAAAAGATTTGAAGATTTTAAGTTTAATAAATCAATTTATATTGTTGGAAATGAACAAGATTATCATTTTAAAGTTTTATTTTCTATTATGAGAAAATTAGGCAGAGCTTTTGCTAATGATATGTATCATCTTTCATATGGTATGGTAGATCTTCCTTCTGGTAAAATGAAATCTAGAGAAGGAACTGTTGTTGATGCTGATAATTTAATTGATGAAATGATCAATACTGCAAAGTTTCATACTAATGAATTAGGTAAAATAGATAACTTTTCTATAGAAGAAGCAAGAAAATTATATGAACAAATAGGTATTGGAGCTTTAAAATATTTCTTATTAAAAATAGATCCTAAAAAAAGAATGTTATTTGATCCAAAGGCTTCTATTGATTTTCATGGGGATACAGGTCCATTTATTCAATATACTTATGCTAGAATTTTTAATTTATTAGAGAAAGCAAAATCTTTAAATATAGATTATCTTAATTTAAAAGAAAATTTAGATATCAAGATTGAAGAATCAGAAAGAGAAATAATTTTACATATTAATACTTTCATAAAAAACCTTAAAGAAGCAATTAATAATTATTCCCCAGCTTTCATTTGTCATTATGTTTTTAATTTATCTAAATTATTTAATAAGCTATATGGTGAAAAAAACTTCCTTAAAGAAAAAAACGAATCTTTAAAATCTTTTAGATTATTACTTGCATATAAAGTTGCTGAGTTGATAAAAATAAATTTAAAACTATTAGGAATAGAATGTCCTAATCGAATGTAATATATTAATATTTTTAGAATTATTTATAGTTATGATGGTAATAATTATCAAAATATTTTTATATAAAGTTAATATTCTTGCAATATTAGAATTAAAATATTAAATTTGTGTAATTATATTTGTAACGCCAAAATAATATTTTATACTAATTTTTTAAGTATAAATAATTAAAATTTAATTTTAGAGACTTAATTGGTTTATCAGTTTATTTAATACATATATTCTTATATATAAATTTTATAAAATAATTATCTGTAAATTTATTATATTATATTTCTGCGTTTATAATATTATTAAAGAAATTATTAAATATAAAATTATTAAGAATGAATACATTTAAAGACTTCGATTTACAAGAAGTATTATTAGATAAGCTAGATAAAATTGAATATATAGAACCAACTCCAATCCAAGCACAAACAATACCTATCGCTTTAAAAGGGAAAGATGTTTTTGGATCTGCACAAACGGGAACCGGTAAAACGGCGGCTTTCATACTTCCTTTATTATCACATATTATAAGTCAGCCTAATTCTGCTGCTTTAATATTAGTTCCTACAAGAGAACTAGCTATGCAAGTAATGGATTTTGCTAAAACATTATTATCAAATAGGAATAGAAATAAAATAGCTTTATTAATTGGTGGACAGCCAATTTTTAAACAACTAAGTCAATTAAGATTTAATCCAAACTTAATTGTAGGCACACCGGGAAGAATTAATGATCATATTTCAAGAAGGACTTTAAAGCTTAACAATGTAAAATATTTTGTTTTAGATGAAGCTGATAGAATGTTGGATATGGGATTTACTGAAGAGCTCGAAAAGATTACCAATTTATTACCTAAAGATAGACAAACTCTAATGTTTTCAGCTACAATTCCTAAAGATATCATTAGTATTGCTAACAAATATTTACAAGATCCTGAAAGAATTGCTATTGGTGAAGCTCAAACTCCTGCTCTTAAAGTAAAGCAAGAAACTGTGTTTGTTAAAAAAGACAATAAATTTAAAATCTTAACTGAAGAGATAACTAAAAGAGAAGGTTCTATAATTATTTTTGCAAAGACTAAAATAGGTACTGAGAAGCTAGCGAATAAATTAGCAGGAAAATTCAAAGTAGAATATATTCATGGTGATTTAAGACAAGGTAGGAGGGATAGAGTTATCAAATCCTTTAAGAATAGCAAATATAGAATTTTAGTTGCTACAGATGTTGCTGCTAGAGGTTTAGATATTCCTCATATTGAACATGTTATTAATTATGATATTCCTCAATGTCCTGAAGATTATATTCATCGTATTGGAAGAACAGGAAGAGCTGGAAAAGAAGGATCTGCTCTAGGAATAATTTCTTGTGAAGATAAACCTAAATGGAAAGCTATAAATTATTTTATTGAAACTGGGAAAAAAGAACCTATTAAGAAAAATTCTTCAAAGAGAAGGAAAAGTTTTGGTAGTGATCGAAGAAGAAGTAGTTTTTCAGATAGAAAACGTTCTTCATTTAGAGGAAATGAGAATAGAGGAGGGGATAATAGAAGAAGTGAAAATAGAGGTGGAGGAGATAATAGAAGAAAAAATTAGAGCCGATATACAAATTTAATAAAAGATGAAAAAGTTTGTTTTTATAATTTTTCTAGCCATTAATTATGTTTTTTGTAATAAAAACCCAAAGGATGATAACAAGGATAATTTGAATTCTAATCTTATTAACAATCCTAAAACAATAAATCTTCTAAAAGGTAATGATAATCCATTAAATCCTGATGAAAATCCTCCAAAAAATAAAAATATTGATTTTACTAAAACAGAAAATAAGAGTTTTTTATGGGAAATATCAGGAAATGGATTGAAAGATAAGTCTTACCTATTTGGGACAGCACATTATGTCCCTGCTAGTAAATTTTAAATTTCTTCGGAATTAAAGAGGCTGTAAATTAAAGTCTGTCTAGGCATTAGAAATATTAATTTCCAAAGGCATCCTATCCCCAAATTTGATAGCCAATTGTTGAGAAGTCAAGCTCCAATTTGCTACTGGAGAAATCCATTTTTTTGATATGTTTT
>JAAGZN010000265.1 GCA_024206165.1 Bacteroidota bacterium | reverse complement strand
TTATAAAATATTATAGAAAAAATACAATCGGTATCTATCACTAATAAAATATGTTGATATAAAATGAGAAAACCTATTTTGATAATAAAAATTTGATGCTAAAATATTAAAAATTAAGAGTTTTCTATCAGGCACTAATTAGATTCTTTTGTAACAGCTTATCATTAGGTTTTTTAATTTTTCTTTGTTTAGTTTTTACAAAATCTAGAGTTAATATATTTTTTTTATGATTTTTATCAATTATCTTCCACATTACTAAATCTCCAGATAATAATGAAGGAAATAGGTTTTTATAATTATTAGTACCACTATTGTAGCTTATTTCGCAATAATTTCCAACTTTATATGAATTAGAAAATAATTGAAATTTCAATTTATCTTCAAATTTCATATTATTCTTTGCTAAATGTATATATATTTTGTTTTCATTTTTCTTATCATATTCAATTTTAATATTTTGGATGCTTGGATGCTCGAAATGAAATCTATTTTCTTCATATAGTCTTTCAAATTTTAAAAATTGCTCATTAAAAACACAATATTCACTTATATTATTATAACAAAGCTTGGGTTTAGGATCTGTAATTTAATAACCTAAATGATTGGCTATGCAGAATTTTCAATGGTATAATTCCATTCAGGATGAAATTTGTCGCCATTAATGTTTATAGCATCCATATCCTTTTTCGTAACTTCTATCCCTTTTTCGTA
>JAAGZN010000264.1 GCA_024206165.1 Bacteroidota bacterium | reverse complement strand
ATGAATATATAAATAACCATATAGATGCTCATAAAATTGGTAACATTGAAAACTTACAATTAGAGTAGCTCTTTAGAGCTTATTGCGACTTACAGTCAAGATAATAATTCCACCATCTTCAGATGGTCGGTATTTTAATATCGAAGGTTTAGGAAATGAAGAGTTAAAAACCATTAATCCGATAAAAGATAATTTTATTTTAAGTGGAAATGTCAATGAAAATATGTTTTTTTTTAAATATGAAAATAAATACTACGCATTGTAATATTATTGATCAATTTGAAATCTTTCATAAAAAGTTTAATATTTCATTAAATTCTAATTTGGTAATAGATGATACTGAAATTTTGTTTTCTGCTAATTTAAATGAAAACAAAAACAAATTAGTCTTGGGAAAATTAAATTTAAAGACAAAATTTTTGGAATCATATACCTATAAATTTCCATATTATATTGAAGCAAAGTCTTTATATAATGGAAACAATAAATTTCTTTGTGGATATTATATAGATCCTATTTATAAAAATAAAAATATTTTTATAATCGAATTTTTAAAAATTAATAAGCCAATTTCTATTTATACAATCATTACTGAAGAAGGAAGCGATTGTAATAAGATTTTACAAGATTTACAAGAAAATATTTATTTAGGAGGTTTGATAATGAAAAATTCAGTTTCCCAAGCAGTAATAATTGAATTAGGCAAGAATGGTATAATATTAACTAATACATCATCCCCAAGCACTATAAATGATATTATTTCAGTTAATAATAGTTTATATGGAGGAGGAATCTATAATACTAGGGATTCTATGTTAATAAAAATCAATAAAAATAATAATCTATTAAATCAAAGCATAAAAACCGCCTCTTTCATTACTATAAGCAAAAATAATGTATTTAAGAACAAGGCAGAAAAATTTGATTTAAAAATTAAACAAAAAAATACTTTCAAGATTACAAAAAAATATGATAACAATTATGGATATTTTTCCAAGATCACAAAATATTTTTTGAAAATATAATATCTTTATAATTGCAGATTTTTTAGTATGGTGTGGTGTGTGCCTTATTCTTATTCAGTCATTGTTGAAAGATATAAATCCACATTTAAGATTTCTGAATCTAAAATATTGAATACAAAAGAATTAATTAGGTTAATTGTTAATAATGCTTTCTATTTTTTTAGATTCACTATTTTTATTTCTATTCTTTCTATTATCTAATATTAAATTATATTCATTATAAATTTTCAAAGTTTCACTATCTAGTGCCTGATAGAAAACTCTTAATTTTTAATATTTTAGCATCAAATTTTTATTATCAAAATAGGTTTTCTCATTTTATATCAACATATTTTATTAGTGATAGATACCGATTGTATTTTTTCTATAATATTTTATAATAT
>JAAGZN010000263.1 GCA_024206165.1 Bacteroidota bacterium | reverse complement strand
TTATAAAATATTATAGAAAAAATACAATCGGTATCTATCACTAATAAAATATGTTGATATAAAATGAGAAAACCTATTTTGATAATAAAAATTTGATGCTAAAATATTAAAAATTAAGAGTTTTCTATCAGGCACTAGTTATTAAAATTGAAAATATAACTCCTTTAAATTGTGAAAACTCTCAGATTATCATTGAGGATTTAATTATAGCATATATTTCTTCATGGAAAAGTCAACTTTCAACTTATGCAGCAGTATTGAGAAATGTTGATAACTTTGCTAACATTGCTTCTGTTGGTATCGATATAACTAAAGTTTCTCATAATGCAGCAGTTTGGATTTATAATGCTTGTATAAAAACTGATACGAATGAAACTTACTATCAAAATTGTAAATTAGATAATACTTGGGAAGTTATTGTTAATGATAACAATAATACTTTTGGTAAGGAGAATGAGGACGGTTATATTGCATTAGAAAATGATAATAAAAATGTATATACAATAGATCCAGAACTTCAAGAAGCAATTGAATTAAGCAGAGAAGATTTACTTGAGGAATTGGAATAAAATATTTAATAAACAAACATTTTTTAAAAAGCTAATATTTTCAACAAGTATTAGCTTATTTTATTGCATATAATTTCAACTCTTAGTTTTATATTAAGATATATCTAAAACTATTGATATAAATTCTTCAACATTAAGCTCCTCAGCTCTTTTTGATAATAATCCTTTGTTGACTTTAGTCAAATCTATATCCAAACTCTTTAAAGCGTTTTTAAGTGTTTTTCTTCTTTGGTTAAATGCAGTTTTAACTAGGTCTTTAAATTTATTAAAATCACATTTAATTTCTTGAGTTGTATTTCTCTTTAATTTGATAACACATGATTTTACTTTTGGTGGTGGATTAAAGGATTCTGGTAATACTTCAAACAAATATTCTACATCATAATAAGCTTGTATTAAGACACTGGGAATTCCATATTTTTTAGATCCTGGGCCAGAAACTATTCTTTCCCCTACTTCTTTTTGTACCATGCATATTACATTCTCTACTAAATTCCTGTTTTCTATAATTTTATAGAATATTTGAGATGATATGTTATATGGAAAATTACCAACTATATTTATTTTATCATTTTTAAATTTTTCCTTAATATCAAATTTGAGGAAATCTGCATTAATAATATTTTCTTTTATTTTGGGAAAGTTTTTATTTAAAGTCTTTATTAAATCAGAATCTATTTCTATCAAATATAAACTATCTGAATAATTATTATATAAATATTTTGTTAAAGCTCCATCCCCAGGTCCTATTTCCAATAGTTTATTTTGCTCATTAATATTAATTTTTATGGAATTAAAGATTCTTTCACAAATTTGGGTATTGGTTAAAAAGTGTTGGCCTAGTTGTTTTTTTAATTTTATATTTTTCATTAACTTTGATTTATTCTAAATTAAAAAATTGGCATTGTTAACTTAGTATAGTTATTTATAAATTCTGTATTTTAAAACTTCAAAATAATTTTTAAAATGAAGAATTATTTTGCGAAAAACCTTAAGACCTATTTTAAATTAACAATGCCAAAAGCCGGCATTGTTAATTTAATATAGATATCTCTCCATTCCATTTAGCCATTAAAAGTTTAATAGAATACTCTAGCATTTCTGTACTTTTGCTATAGCATTTTGTTTTTCTTCGCATTCTTGCTAAAAAATGGCGGAATAAACTAT
>JAAGZN010000262.1 GCA_024206165.1 Bacteroidota bacterium | reverse complement strand
TTATAAAATATTATAGAAAAAATACAATCGGTATCTATCACTAATAAAATATGTTGATATAAAATGAGAAAACCTATTTTGATAATAAAAATTTGATGCTAAAATATTAAAAATTAAGAGTTTTCTATCAGGCACTATGTATTTTTAAAATATCTCTTGAATAAAGATTTTCAATTTCTGTTTCTAAGATAATTTTATAACACAAATAATATTTATAATCATTTATTGCATTGCAGATTTCATTGATATTTAACCATTTGCGTCTAAATTTTCTGTCATATAAGCCTATCAATTTCCATTTATAAACTTCTTTCATTTTTATTTGTTTGTTCAAATGATTTTCTATTAGTCTTTTTTTAAAGAAAAAGGAATCCTTATTTAGATTAGGATCAATTTTATTAAAACTATTTTTATAAAATTTAATGATTTCATTATTCATTCTATTTGTATATTCTGATGATTTAAAAAATAGAATATCATCTTCAGGGAACCATATATGATTTTCTTTTTTAAAGCCTAAAAATAATATTCTATCAAAACAAACGCATTCTAGTTTATTTAATAATAAATCTCTTAAACTCAGCAATGGATATTTTGTAAAAGGTTCAATAAATAAATGATGAGAATTAAATAATGGATTATTCAGCCAATTCATTAGATAAATTTTTATGTCAGTAGAATTTATTATTTCATTACTTTTTAAATTATATAAAGGCAAAATAGTTCTTACATACCATTCTCCAATCATTTGTGGGTATTTTGATAATATAATTAAATGATTATTAGTTTTATCCTTTATGCAATTAGCTTTTAAAAATTCATCTTTTTTCCATACAGTACTCTTAAAAATCTTTTGATAAATAATTCTATTATTTTCTCTATAAGTATCATCGCCTTCGTTACCAAATAAATCTATTGGAGAAACATTATCAAATTGGAAAATGTCTAATTCATCAAATACTTTAAAATTATTTTTATATTTACAAATATTATCAACCCTTTGAAGATTATTTAAAAGCAAGTTATCTCCTAGCTCATTATCCTCATAATTAATTTGATTTAAATAAATATCCCAATTTTTTTCTGTAAACCAATCATTATCATTTTGACAATCATCTTTATTGCCTTCAATAAAATTTAAATTATAATTAAACTTTTTTATTTCTAAACTACTTTTATCTGGAAATAACATATAGCTGCTAAATAAAAAAAAGCTAATCATTGTTGGTAAAACATAACCCTTTTTACAATAAAAATTAAAACACTTTTTTTTATAGATTTTGCTTTCTAATAATTTATGAGACTTAGATGAATTTTTTTTAATGTAATTTTCCACCTTTGTAGAACAGCTAGATATTGTTATAATACAAATGATTATTAAGCTTTTTAATTTTAAATTCATGTTTTAAGAATTTTTGAAAATATTATCTAAATTTAATCCGAAGATAATATTTTAAGCATTTTTTTAAATAACTTATGATACTTATTTTGGTGATATATTCAAATTTAAAATATATAAGATCAAAATTAAGAAAAAATAATAATCAAAATGAGAAATAATTTAGATCAAATAAGTAATTAACTTAAGTTGTGCTACATTTCTATTGTCATGTTGAGCGAAGCGAAACATCTATTTTTAGACTAAAAACAAATATTTGATTAATCAGATCCTTCGTAAACTCAGGATGACAAGGCTTTTTTTGGTTGTTTCTACAGTGCAACTTAAGTTAATTAAATCAAGTCATAATATATGAACAAAGCCAAATGACTATTTTTAAATTAAAAACAAATATTTTTCAAAAAGCTCCTTCACTTCATTCAGGATTACATGGGTTTTTACAAATATATGATTTCTCAACAACTTAAGTTTAAAATTTAAAATTATGCTAAGTTCATATATTAAAAATGAACTTACAACTGATCTTTTTAAACTGATTTTATGTTGATAGATAAAAGTACTCTTTTTCAATATTAAATTAAATTTAAACTATATTAGAAACTATAAATTTTATTATTAATAATAATGCATGTTCTGATATTTGGATTAAGTATCTTAAATGAGTAAATTGGGCCTATCTATTAAATACATTTATTGCATATTATAAATATTAGTATAAAAAGTAAATTAATAAATTTATAATTAATAAATCATAGATTTTTATAAGCTAAAATATTAAAAAATCATATATGAAACTTTCTTCTTTAAAGTTTACTCTTCCAAAAGAGAATATTGCGATGCATCCTCCTGTGAATAGAGAAGATAGTCGTTTGATGGTTGTCCATAAAGAGACAGGAAAAATAGAACATCGGGTTTTTAAAGATATATCAGAATATTTTAATGCAGGTGACTCATTAATAATAAATGATTCTAAAGTATTTCCTGCTAAATTAATAGGTAAAAAGGAAAAAACAGGTGCTAAAATTGAAGTTTTTTTATTAAGAGAACTAAAAGAAGAAGACCACCAATGGGATGCTTTAGTTGATCCAGCTAGAAAAATAAGAGTTGGCAATAAGTTATATTTCGGAAATATGGACTTAGTGGCTGAAGTTAGTGATAATACAACTTCAAGAGGAAGGACATTAAGATTTTTATTTGATGGTACCACAGAAGAACTATATGAAATATTCGATAAATTAGGAAGCCCGCCTATTCCAGATTGGATATTAAATAGAGAAGTATTGCCTGAAGATAAAGAAAGATATCAGACAATATATGCTAAAAATATAGGAGCCGTAGTTCCTTCTTTCGCAGGTTTTCATTTTAATGAATATATTTTAAAATTATTAGAATATAAAGGAATAAATATTACTCCAATTACCATTCACAGTGGATTGAGTGATATGAGTATAATTGATGTTGAAGATGTAACTAAATATAGGATTAATGCTGAATATTTTAAAATTGGAGAAAATACATGCAGCTTAGTTAATAAATCTATTGAAAATAAATTAAAAGTATGTGCAGTAGGTCTTTCAGCTTTAAAAGCAGTAGAGTCCTCATCATCAAGTTATCGAACATTAAAGCCCATAGAGGGATGGACTAATAAATTTCTGATACCAAGCTATGATTTTAAAATTTGTAATTCTTTAATTACTAACTTTCATATTCCAAAATCAACTTTATTTGTTAATGCTGCAGCATTTGTTGGAGAAGATCTTTTAATGGAAGCTTATAATACTGCTTTAAAAGAAGATTATAGATTCTTTATTTATGGAGATTCTATGCTAGTAATATGATTTTAATAATATTAACATAATTTCAAAAGTCTTGAATATAATAACAAAAAAAAGTCAAAATAAAGATCTCAGACATATATCTGTTATTATGGATGGTAATGGTCGATGGGCTTTGAAAAATGATTTGCCAAGGTTTGAAGGACATAAAAAAGGAGCTAAGACCGCTAAGTGTGTTATTAAATATTGTTTAAAACAAAAAATACAATATCTCAGTTTATTTGCCTTTTCAAAGGAAAACTGGCTGAGGCCTAAAAAAGAAGTAGATTATATTATGAAACTCCTTTCAAGGTCTTTAATTAATGAAAAAAAATTTCTAATAGAAAATGATATAAAACTGAAAGTTATTGGTGACTTATCAAATATTTCTCCCTCTATAACAAAACTATTGGATCAAGCTATTAACGATACGCAAAATAATAAAGGTTTAACATTATTAATAGCATTAGATTATACTGGCAGATGGGAGATTTTAGAAGCTGTTAAAAAATTAAGTTCTGATATATCAAAAAATAATGTAGATATTAATAATATTGATGAACCCCAGTTTAAAAACTATTTGCAAACATCTGATATTCCTGATCCAGATCTTTTAATTAGAACAAGCGGAGAAAAGAGATTAAGTAACTTTTTGCTATGGCAACTTTCTTATACCGAAATATTTTTTATAAATGAGTTATGGCCCGATTTTAATGAAACTATTTTTAATAATATCATTTTAGAATTTAAAAATAGAGAAAGACGATTTGGTAAAATTAGTGAGCAATTAAATAACTCATCAATGAATACTTAAAATCAATAAAGTGTTGCTTTTGATCTAAATTATTTTAGATTTTTCGCTGAGCTCAGTAAGGAAAATGTTGAAAATAAATTAAAAATCTTTGTCATCCTGAATTAATGAAGGATCTAATTTCTTGACTTCATAACATTGATCGAGAGCCTTATTAAAATGAAAAAAATGAGAAAATATATTATTGGATTATTTTATCTATTTCTGACAATAATATTCCTATATCCTCAAAAACAATGTTTTGGAGAAGATAATGATGGAATTTATATAATTGATGAAATAAAAGTTGAAGGTAATGAAAATATACCAGAAAATGTTTTTATTTCAATTTCAAGTCTTAAAAAGGGAGAAATAATAAGATTATCAGATACAAAAATAAATCAAGCAATGAATAAAATATGGAAACGTCATATCGTAAATGATGTTTCCATAGAAGGCGAAATCCTTTCAGATGAAAAGATCAGTTTATTAATAAAAGTAAAATTAGGCGAAATACTAACTGATTTTAATATAGAAGGCCTCTCAGAAAAAGAAGAAGAAGCTATTGTAGATAAAAGTGATTTACAAAGAGGAAAAGTAATAACTGAGTATTTTTTGGAAAATATTAAAAGTAATATAATTGCTCAACTTTCTAAAGATGGATACTTTTATCCTGATATAAAGATTACTAAAGAAACAAATACAAATATAAATAATGGAGTTTCTTTAAATATTAAAGTCACAAAAAATAAAGCTCAAAAGGCTCATAAAATTTATTTTAAAGGAAACAAAGTTTATGATTCTGATACATTAAAGCATAAAATGATTTTAACTAAAGAGGTTAGAAGACCAAGTATATTAACAAGATTTTTTAAAAGCATCTTTATAAAAGTATTTCACAAATATAAATCTCCAAAAGATAGACAAGTTAGAATTAGTTATTTAAAAGATGAATTCTTTACAATATATTCTAATTTATTTGGAGTTAGTTTTAAAGAAGAACCATATGAAGCAGATTTAGAACTTCATATTAAAAGAGGCTTATATTATAAAAATGGATATATAGATGCTGCAATAGTTAAAAAAGAGTTTAAAAGACATGATGAGCAAACAATAGATTTATTTGTAGAAATATATGAAGGTCCAAGATATGTTTTAAATAGTATTAAATGGGTAGGAAATAAATCATTTACAGATAAGGAACTAAATAAAATATTAAATGTAAAAACAAATAGATATTACGATAAAGACACATTAGAAAGAAATCTATTTGCAGATCCAGAAAATTCTATTAAGACATATTACCACAATCGAGGCTATTTATTTTGTAATATAGAACTAGAAACTTATAAAATAGAAGGAAATAAAATAGACTTAGTAGTTAAAATAGATGAAGGAAAACAAGCCATTGTCAATAATGTAAATATCTCCGGCACCAAAATCTCCAAAGATAGAACAATTCGCCGTTATATATATACTATCCCAACTCATAAATATAGTAATTACGATGTTATGCTTTCAAAAAATGCATTGGGAAGAGCTAATATTATAGATACTACTAAATTTAAACATTATACTTTACCTGATAGAGAAAATGGAACTGTAGATATCGAATATGTCTTAAAAGAAAAACTTGATATGCAATTTCAAGCTAAATTATCAATGGCAGAGACGGGTTTTGTTGGAACTATTGGGGGACAATTTAACAACTTAGCATTAGGAGGTATTTTTAGGAGGGAACTACCATTTGGAGGTGGTCAAACAGGAACTTTTGCTTTTGAGAAATCTAAATCCTATCAAAAGATATATTTTGATCTTCATGATCCGTGGGTTTTTAATTGGGGTAGATTTCCTATAGAACTTAATTTTAATGTATGGCATTCATGGGGTGATCAATCAAAAGAAGCAGTTATTCCTCCACTCAATTATGATCCTCTAGCATCTGTAAAATCATATGAAGGTGATAAGTTACTAGATATAGAAGAAGGTTATGATGGTTTTATTAAAAGTACAGGTATCTCTACAACAATTGGTAAAAGATTAAGTTGGATTAAAGATACAACTATCTTTTCAGGGTTTTCTTATGATCATAGATCATTTAAAGAAATACTAATCTTACCACAAGATGAAAATAGAAGAATAGGCAAATCTATAGATTTAAATTTTAATATTGGAATCAAAAAAAATAATACTGATAGTCCTTTTTTCCCAACACAGGGTTATAAAATGGGATTATCCGGAATTCTAACTCCTCCATATTCATTATTTAAAAATATAGATCCAACAGATATTTCAAATGATTATACAGAATACCATCAATGGTCAATACATGCTTCAAAATATAATCAATTATTTAAAACTACAGTCCTTGCAGCAACATTTGAAATGGGATTTTTAGGAGCATATTCATCTAAGTATGGTATAGGACCTTATAGAAGATACCATTTTGGAGGAGAAGGACAAGTGCCAGGTCATAATCCGCTTTTATCTCAAAAAGCTGTGAGACTTAGAGGTTATAGCAATGGTTATCATGTGCCAAATAGCGATTCAGGATTTCGAGGAGGAGTAATTTATGACAAACTAACTTTTGAAATGAGACAATACTTAAGTTTTGTCTCATTTATGCCAATATATGTTTTATTATTTACTGAAGCAGGTAATACATGGGCACAATATGATAAATTTGATTTTTCAGAAATGTTAGGATATGCTTCATATGGTTTTGGATTTAGAGCCATAATACCAATGTTGGGACCTTTAGGAATACACTTTGGTTGGAAAATTGATAAGGATACTAAAAATTTAAGTCCTGAAATTCATTTTTCGTCAGGTATTGCTTAAATTCACAACATGAAATTGTCAATATCAATATTGATATAAGTACAATTATGGATTTATTAACATCAAATTTAAATAAAATGCAAAATATAATAAATAAATTTTCTTTAAGTAAAGAATCAAAAATAACTAAGTATTTCAGTAAATTTTTTCTATTATTACTTTTTCTAGTATTTGTAGGTATTTCACCGATAAATTCTGTTCCTAAAAATTACGATATCAGAGTAGTTAATGAAGATGCAATATTTTCTTCAATACCAAAATTTGAACTTGAGCGTAACAAACTTAAAGCAGAAGCAGAAAGATTAACTAAAGAATTTCAGGAAAAAGCTAAAAACTTTGAACAAAGAGCAAAAAGATTTCAAGAATCAGCTGAAAGACTTAATCCATCACAAAGAGAAAAAGAAACTAAAGAATTGATGAAATTAAGAAATACATTAGGACAAGAACAAATGGAAATTACTCAAAAGTTAAATTCTAAAAATATGGATTTAATCGCTAAATATGATAAAAAGATAGATGAAGCTGTGCGTAAATATGGTAAAAGTTTGGGAGTATCTATTTTCTTTATTTATGGAAATAGAGGTACAAGAGTAATTTGTTTAAATAATGAATATGATTGTACTAATCAAATTCTTTTAAAAATGAAATCTAAATTATAGAATAATAATCTTTATATAAAATTTTCGTAAATGCGCAATATGTATTGTAATAATATTTTTGGGCATTTATGTAAAATTAAATCAACTCATTATTTTAATCAATGATATTTTTAACAAATCAAATTTTTAAATTATTTTTAACATTTATTTGTTTGACTCCAAATATTTTATTCAAAAAATATTCTAACGATAAAGTTATTGCTAGAGTTGGTGATATTAAATTATTTAAATCAGATCTTTCACCAGTTTTAGAAGGTATTAACAATAAAGAAAAACAAAAGATAACTCAACAATTCATCAATGAATGGGTGAAAAAGCATCTTATAATTTCAGAAGCTAAAAAAATAGGAAGCTATAATAAATTTGAAGTTGAAAGAAAAAAATTAGATTATGAATATGCCCTCATTATTCATGATTTTATTGAAAACTCTTTAAAAGATAAAATTAATTATGATATTTCAGATGAAGAAATTGAACAATATTATAATGAAAATAGAAATAATTTTGAACTTAAAGAAAATATTGTAAAAGGTAGATTTGCAGTAATACCAAGATCTGCAAAAAATAGTAATAATTTATTAAATTTGTTCTTATCATCAAAAGAGGAAGATATTGAGAAATTAAAATCATATTGTCAAGAAAATGCAAAGTCCTATTTTTTGAATTCGTCAATTTGGTTTAAATTTGATGATATGATCAATGAAACACCTTTAGAAAATGAAAGAGATAAATTGAGATTGGTAAAAAGAATGAATAAAAAAAAGATCAATAAAGTTATCGGTAAAGATAATATATATTACTTCCAAATTCTCAAATATAAAATTTCTAATGAAGTTTCACCAATAGAATTTGTTACAGAAAAAATAAAAAATAAAATTATTCATAAAAATAAAGTAGAACTTAGAAATCAACTTTTAAAAGATATTTTGGACAAAGCAAAAAAAAGAAAAAATTATGAAATTTATTAAATCTCAAAAAAAATATTCTAAAATACTTTTTATTTTGTTTTTGGTAGATATTAATCTATTTGCTAAAGCAAAAGTAAAAACAATAGAACTTGATAAAATAATAGCCCGCATTAATGATCAAGTAATCTTTTACACTGATATTAAACAAGGTGTAGCTCAATATATTGCTCAATTTGGAGTATCTAAAGAAGAAGCTAAACCAATAGTATTAAAAAATATGATACTATCTAAATTATTCTTATCTAAAGCAGGCACAAATATTGAGATAGATCAAAGTTTAATTGATGTTTATTATAAAGATCGTTTAAAACAAATTTTAGCCAGATATGGAAACTCAGAGAATAGATTAGAAAAATCTATAAAAATGAATATGGAAGAATTAAGAAAGGTACTAAAAAAATCAACTACAGAAATGTTTATTAGGGATATGATGAGAGGAAAACTAACAAGATCTGTCACAATAAGTAATAAAGAAGTAAAAGAATATTTAGAAAATACGAATCAACAAAATATCCCTTTTCATGAGCAACAAATATGTTTAAAAAGAATTGTGAAACATCTCAAAGTCACAGACAAAGAGAGAAAAGGCATATTAAAATTGTTAAACAATATAAAGAGTAGATTAAGAAAAGGAGCTGATTTTGAAGATTTGGCTATAGAATATTCTGATGATAAGATTTCAGCTGAACGAGGAGGAGATATTGGTTATTTTTGGGAACCACAAAATGCTCTATTACCAAAAAAATATATCGAAGCTGTCATTAAATTATCACCAATTCAAAATTCTAAATCTAACTATTCAACTTCGGATATAATAGAAACTTCACATGGTATGTATATCATTCAATTATTGAAAAGAAGAGGAAATACTTATAGAACTCGTCATATTTTAATTAAGCCAAAAGATTTAGAAGGGCAGAAACAAAATGCTATAGCAGAATTGAATAAATTAAAATATAAAATTTATAATAATGAAATCAGTATAGATAAATATATAAATTCTTTAGATAAAGAAAGCGAAGATTTTAAACTTAGCGGATTCTTAAAGACAAAAGAAGGAAATATCAGATTTGAAAAGGATAAAGATGAATTTCCACAAAATTTAAATAAATCAGTTTTTAATTTACAAGAAAAATCAATTTTAGGACCTTTTCTAACTTCTACAGAAGAAGGTATTGCTATGGAATTGATATATATAGATAATAAATTAGAATCACGAAAGGCTAATATTAAATACGATTTTGATGAAATATCAAAAGTTCTTTTAGCACAAAAAAAGAATAATAAAATTAAAGAATGGATATTAAAAGCAAAAGCAGAATCTATAATTTATATAGATAAAGATTATAAGAAATATGAAGAAGAAATATGGAAATAAGTTTAGTTTTAATAAATAAAAAATAATAATAGTTATGGAAAATAAAAAAATATTACCCCTTGCAATAGTAGTTGGAATGATTGCATTATCAATATCTTTTCTGCCAACAATGTTTATAACAATAAAATCCGGTTGTGCAGGAGTACTATATCAAAAATTTAAAGGAGGAACATTAACAAAAAGACAATTTGAAGAAGGATTCCATATAATAGCACCATGGAATAAAATGTATATCTATGATGTAAGGACAAGGGAAGGATCAAAAACAATGGATGTGCTTTCTAATAGCGGATTGTCGATAAAGTTAAATATTTCTTTCCGATATGCCCCAAAAAAAGATGAACTTGGAATCCTACATAAAAAATTAGGAAAAAATTATGTAGAAAAGATAGTTGTTCCAGAAATAAGTTCATCAGCAAGGAAAGTAATAGGAAAATATACTCCAGAACAGCTTTATTCAAGTAAAAGAGATTTGATTCAAGAAGAAATTTTTAGTGAAGCGAAAAATAATATTCTGAAAAATCATATAAATTTAGATACCGTATTAATAAGAAGCATTACATTGCCTGAAACAATTAAAATTGCTATTGAAAAAAAATTAAAGCAAGAGCAAGAGTCAAAAGAATATGAATTTAAATTAATCAAAGAATCTAAAGAAGCAGAAAGAAAAAGAATAGAAGCTAAAGGAATTAAAGATTTCCAAGATATAGTTTCTAAAGGAATATCAGATAAATTATTAAAATGGAAAGGTATAGAAGCAACTTTAGAACTTGCTCAATCAAATAATACTAAAGTTGTTATTGTAGGACAAGGAAAAGAAGGATTGCCCATAATTTTAGGCAATAATTAAATCCTTTATTTAATTATTGATTTTAATAAGCAAAAACATAATAGTATAGCAATTCATAAGTTTGTCTTAATACAAAGTTAGTTTTTATAGTATTCAATTTTATTAAAGTCCAATGTACATATTGAAAATAATTGTACTATATTTCTCCTAATTATAATATAAATAGCAAAAATAAGAACAATAAATATTGATTTTTCAATCTAAATTATTACTTTTAATAGATTTATTGAAAGAAATGAATATATAATTTTTATTTTAATATAAATTTCAGTTAAAACAATAGTTTTATGGCTGTTATAAATAATTTAACAAAAGAAATAGGTTCATATTTGTTAAAAGACTCCAAAGATCCAATAAATTGGTATCCATGGGAAGAGAAAACATTTAAAATTGCTATTAAAGGAAATAAACCTGTATTTCTAAGTATAGGATATCTTTCATGTCATTGGTGTAATGTCATGTCAAAAGAATCTTTTTCAGATCCCATAGTAGCTGAAATTTTAAATTCTAATTTTGTCAATATTAAAGTAGATAGAGAAGATCGACCTGATATAGATAAGTTTTATATGAATTCATTATTATCTATGGGTATAGATGGAGGATGGCCATTAAATATCTTTTTATTACCAGATGGAAGACCATTTTATGGTGGAACATATTTTGAGAATGATATATTTATTTCATTAATTAAAGATATCTCAGATTCATTTATAAATCATAGAGAAAGATTAGAAGAAGCGTCATTAGCTTTTGTAAATACAGTCAATTCAACAATAAATAAATATTATAAAGCAAATAAAAACACAGAAAATAATAGTTATTCCCTAATTTTTTGTAATAATATTTTTGAAAAAATATATAATAGCTTAGATCATAAATATGGAGGGCTAGAAGGGGTAAAGAAATTTCCTTTAGCTGATTTAGGGATATTTCTTTTAGAGTATAATCAAAATATTACTAAAAATAACTCTAAATTTATAGATAATACTAAAGAACTCAAATCATTAAAATTGATGTTAGATAATATTAATGATGGCGGTATCTATGATCATATAGGAGGAGGCTTTTCTCGATATAGTATTGATTCAAAATGGAGAATTCCTCATTTTGAAAAGATGTTATACGACAATTCACAATTAATTAGTTTATACTCAAAATCTTATAAAGCTTTTAAAAATAGGAAATATAAAAAAACTGTTTATGATACAATTAAATTTTGTATAAGAGAATTATTAGATGAAGATGGCGGATTTTATTGTTCTATTAATTCAGATAGCGAAGGTAAAGAAGGTAAATACTATACTTGGAAAAAGACAGAAATTTATAATTTGCTTGGAGAAGATAGTGATCAATTTTGTAAATATTATAATATAATAGATGAAGGAAATTGGGTAAAAGGAGAAAATGTCTTATATGCAAATAATTTTGATGATGTAAATGATGAACTTAAGGATACAATAGAAATTTGTAAATTGAAATTATTTAATGAAAGGTATAGACGCCAACATCCCCTAATTGATCAAAAAATAATAGCTTCATGGAATGCTCAGATGTTGATAGCTTTATTAAATGCATATAAAACTTTTAAAGAACCTCTATTTTTAAAAAAAGCTAAACATATTGCTAATTTTATTAAAAAATATTTGATAAAAGATTATTCTGTATGGCATACTTATTATAAAGGGAATGTTTATCAAAAGGGATATTTAGAAGATTATGCTTGGATAATTAAATCATTTATAGATTTATATCATGTCACTTTAGAAGAAGATTGGTGCTTGTTAGCAAAAGATCTTTTAGATTCGACATTTAGAAAATTTTATGATGAAAAAGATGGGTTTTTCTTTTTTTCTAGTTTAGAAGAAGGTGAATTATTTTCAAATAAAAAATATACTTTGGATGGCAGTATAGCAAGTGCTAACTCAATAATGTGTGAAAATTTGGATTTGATAGGTCATTTATTCAATATTCCAAAATATATTAATACTTCAGATAAAATGCTAAAGAATATGTTGAGCTCAATAGCCGATGATCCCACTCATTTTTTATATTGGGCTAACTTGACATTACGAAAAATTAATCCTTTTGTTTATATAATAATCAAAGGGGAAGAATATAAAAATTGGATTTCAAAAATTAATTCTTTAGAAAATGATAATATTTTAGCAATAGGTTCAGAAAATATATCAAACATTCCTTTAATAGATGAAAAAA
Source organism: Bacteroidota bacterium (assembly GCA_024206165.1). Taxonomy (GTDB): domain Bacteria; phylum Bacteroidota; class Bacteroidia; order Cytophagales; family Amoebophilaceae; genus JAAGZN01. The sequence continues at coordinate 26,043 of JAAGZN010000262.1, read as the reverse complement.
AGAATATAGATAAAATTACAAAGGCATATTTTTGTGTTGATTATAAATGCCAAGAATCTATAACTAATTTAAATATTGTATTAGACAAAATAGAAAAACTTAGTAATAAGAACCTTGAAACCAATTTTTTTGTAAAATAAACTCTCTTCATATATGCTGCTTCCAATTGAAGAATAACTGATAATCCGTCAATACTCTTTGAAATCAAATGGTTTCAGATACATTTCATCTACGATTAGTATATTCTCAAATTTTAAGTATAAATCTATGTAAAGTTTGATATATATATAGTTTATTATTAAATTAGGCTCTTAATAGATGTATCTTATTGTTATTTATAAATGTTTAAAACTTATAGGGTAGTATCCTTTCTTTTTTTTTTATCAGTTTTCTTTGTATATCACATTCTTTTCTCTCAAAATATATTGATAAGAGACAAATCTAAAAGATTTAACATTTATCCCAATTCAGATGTCAACGCTATAATTAAAAACTTAGATTCAAACGGTTTTATAAAAAGTAAATATACATTTCGGTTAGCAGCATTTTTCTTAAGGTATGGTAAAAAAATAAATTCAGGATCATATTATATAAAATCAAATTCGAGTAATTGGACTGTAATCAAAATGTTAAGAGGAGGGTTGCAAAAACCAATAAAGTTGGTGCTTTATGATATTAATAATAAAAAGACATTAATTAAAACTTTATGTAAAAATTTAAACTTAAAGGAAGAAGAAATTACCTCTTTATTAAATAATGATAAATTTGTAAAGACATATGGTTTTAATAAAGAAAATATTCTTACGATGTTTATACCTAATACTTATGAAATCTATTGGAATATATCACCCAAAAATTTATTTAAAAGATTTTACTCAGAATATTTAAAATTTTGGAATCCAGAAAGAATAAAAAAATTATTATCTCTAAAACTTTCAAAAATAGAAATTTTTGTTTTAGCTTCAATTGTGCAAGCTGAAACATGTAAATATTTTGAAGCTCCAACAATTGCAGGAGTTTATATAAACAGATTAAAAAGAGGAATACGCTTACAAGCTGATCCAACATTAAAACATGCTGCTTGCAAATTTAATGCAAATAGAGTTTTAGATAAATTTAAATTAATAGATTCTCCTTATAATACTTATAAATATAAAGGATTGCCTCCAGGTCCAATCAATATGCCTCAAATTAAAATAATAGATGCAGTATTAAATTATAAAAAACATAAATATTTATATATGGCCGCCAAAGAAGATTTTTCTGGAGAACATCATTTTTCAGAAACTTATTCTAAACACATAATATATGCTAGAAAGTATAGAAAAGCTTTAAATAGATACAAAATTTATAAATGATTATTTGGACTTCAAAATTTCTAATATTGACTAATTATAGAAAAATTGCTTTATAAATAAATCTTTCATTTAGCAAGTTAATTACATTAATATTGTTGTTATTAAACTAAATTTTTATATATTTGTTAATATTATAAATTACATTAATATTTATTTTTTTATATAAAGATTTAGAAAGAATAAATATTACAAAATATAAATAAAAAGAAGATGGAAGAATCTAGAGATCATGGTAAAGTTTACTCTGAAAGGATTAAAGCTGGAAGAAGAGTGTATTTTTTTGATATTAAACCTACTAGATCGGGAGATTATTATTTAGTAATAACTGAACGTAAATGGTCTGGAGATGAAGGCAATAGTGAGAAACATAGAATTTTTCTTTATAAAGAAGATTTGAATAAATTTTCTTCTGCGATAAACAAAGCTATAGATCATATGAAAAATGATTTAATGCCTGATTTTGATTTTTCTAAATTTGATAGAGAAGCAGAAAATTTATTGGAAAGTAAAAATAATGAAAAGGAAGATTCTAATGATGAGGATAAAAATGCTAAAGAAAAAATACAAGAAAAAGAGTAAATATTATAAATAAATTTTAATGTTTGGTTATCCTTAAAGTTTGATAAGTGAGCATTTATACTATTCCCATTTGAAGAATATCTGATAATCGGTCTTTTTTCTATGAAAATAATCGGTTTTAGATACATCTTTATATACGTCGAGAATAAAAGTTTATTTTAAATGAATATTTTGTTCTTTAATTGCTTCGATACATTTTTTGAATGATTGTTTTTCTTCGCTATTAAGATCTAATTCTACAATTTTATTCAAACCATTTTTATCTAATAGAATGGGTACACCGATACAACAATCTTTAAAACCATATTCTCCATTTAACATTACGGAAGCAGTTATAATAGTTTTTTTATTATAATTAATAGATTCAACAATCTTAGCAATAGCAACGCCCGGAGCATAATATGCAGATCTTCCTGAAAGGTTAATTATTTTTTTCCCAATAGTTTTTACTTGTTTAATGATATCATCAATATCTTTTTGTTTCATAAAATATGAAAGAGGGATACCCTCAATAGTAGTAAATCTTGGCAATATTAACATATTATCATTATGACTACCAATTACTAAAGAGTTAATATTTGAGGGATTGATATTTAGCTTTTCAGAAATTAATGTTATATATCTAGCATTATCTAATACTCCAGCCATTCCTATTATTTTATTTCTAGAAATTTTAGAAAAACTTAATGCTTTGTATACCATATTATCCAAAGGATTTGTTGCAATTATAAATATAGATTGAGGAGAATATTTTAAACATTCTGATAATGTACTTTCAATAATTTTTGAATTTATTTTTAAAAGATCATTTCTTGTCATTTCAGCAGTTCTTCTTGCTCCTGCGGCTATTACAATGATATCAGAATTTTTTATAATTTTGTAATTACTTGTACAACCTTCAACTTTAGTGTTATTATTTTTTAAAATTGATAAACTTTGATTTATATCCATGCATTTACCTTCAGCATGTCCTTCAGTTTTGTCTATGAGAATGATATGATTCACTTTTCCTGAACAAGCTAAATAATTTGCACATGTTGATCCGACATTTCCGGCTCCTATAATTGATACTTTCATAAAAAAATAAAGTTGTTAAGAAAGCAAAATACTATAAAAAATTAAATTATAGAAATATTAGAGAATAAGTTTCTGCTGTTTTTCAGATAAATTATTAAAAGAATTTAAGATAAGAAGTAATTGTATCGCATAATGATTTTTATCAATCAGTTTATCAGCTAATAATTCTCCTAATTTTATTTGTGTTTCTGCACTAGTTTTACCAAGTACATCCGCTAATTCTAAATTTTCTGTATTACCACCACCAAGTAACTTTTTTAGTAGTGTTTTCGTTAAATTATCAAGGGATGCTTTAGTGGATTGAAGTGCAAATGTTACTGGGTCTCCTGTTTGTTGATCAAACAATATTCTTATTTCTCGCTGTAATTTTTTTATTAAACTTTCAGAATCTAATTTAGATTTTTGAATGTTTATCATAAAAATATTTTGTAATGCAATTGCAAGTAGATTCGCATCATTTCCCAATTCGTCAATTTCTTTATCTTTTTCTCTAATAGCTTGAAGCTGTAACTTCACTATTTCTGATGCTTCATTATATTCTATTGTTTTATTTATAAGGTCCTTTTTTATTTCTTTTATTTGTTCTTCAGATTTTCTGTTTTTCTTTTTCAACTTTTCAACTCTGGATTCTAGTTTTTTATTTTGTTTGTTATATTCACCAATTTTATTTGTACAATGTTTAATAATCAAATCTTTATGTTTTAGATCATTTGCATATTTTTCTTGTAACAATTTAACATCGTTCAATAATTTTTTCGATTTATTTTTTTGGTCAATCATTTTATTCAAATATTTTCCTAATTTTTTAGCTTGCTCAGAAATTTCAAGTGTCTTTTCGTCTAATTTTCTTTTGAAGTAATCATTTTTCTTTTGAAGATCTGATTTTTCATCAGTTCTTTTCTTCAATTCTTTTGTTAATTCTTTAATTTTTTTATTATTTTCTAATTTTAATTGATTATAAGCATTGTTTATATCTTTCTTTTGTTTATTTAATGTATCTATTGTTGCAAAATTTCTTTTTGTTTTTTCTTTTTCTTTATCTAACTTATCATTTAAATCATTAATTTTTTCTTTCTTTCTTGATAATTTAGATTCTGATTCATTTTTTACTTCCTTAATTTGTAACTTTAATTTCTCTGCTTCATTTGTTTTATTTATCAAATTATTAGATAGTTCTTCGATTTCAAGTAGATAATTGTTGCTTTTTTCAGTAACTTGTTTGATTTCATCTTTCAATTTATCTCTTTCTAATGTTAGTAAACTATTAGCTTGTTCATTTTCTTTAATTTGTTTATTTTTTTCTTCAAGTTCTTGTTTTAATAACTCATTTAATTTTTTTTGTTCTGAATTTTGTGTTAGTTGATTTTGTAGTTTAATACCTTGTTTTTGATATTCTTTTACTAAATAATTTAAGGCAGTTTGTTTTTCCTTTATTTCTTTTTGATTTTTAATTTTATCTTGTTCTAAATTTTCAATCTGATCTTTGAGTCCAATTATTGTATTGTCTTTATTTTTCAAATCTAATAGCATGTTTTCTTTTGCGTTATTAAATTCTTGAGTTTTTGTTTCAAGCTCTTTTATTTTTTCATCTCTTTCGTTTGTTATTGTTTCTTTTTCTAATTTTAAGTTTTGTAGATTTATTTTTAATTTTTTGTTGTGTGCAGTTAATTCTTTGATTTTTTTTGAGTAATTTTTTGCAATGAATTTATATTGAGCTATTTCTTTATCTTTTTCTTTAATTTCGTTTTGCGTTTTTTCTTTATATTCTTCAAATTCTTTTTTTTGTTTTGCAATCAATTGATCTTTTTCAGATTTAAGCTTTTCGTATTCTATTTTTTGATCATTTAATTTTTCCTCTTTAACTCTAATTGCCTCCTCTAAATCATTAATCTTTTTGTTTTTTCTTTTTGAAATTTTTATTCTATATTTCAATTTATTTTTTAAACTATTGATTTCAGAATTCGCTTTTATTTGGTTTTCTTCTAATTTTTGTATTTTACCTTGTAATTTGAGAGACAATTGATTTTTTGAATCAATTACTTCGTTCTTATTTTGTTCTAATATTTTGTTATTATCCTCTAATTCAGAAATCTGTTTTAATAATTCTGTATTTTGTTTCAATAATTCTTTGTTTTTATAGTCTTTGTCATCCAATTGATTATTTTTTTCATTCAATTGATTTTTTATTTCATTCATTTCAGTTTTTAGATTTGCTATTATCTCATTTTTCTTTTCAGCAAATACTGCAATGCATTTTATATAGTGCTTTCTTAGATCAGAAATCTCTTTTTTATGATCTTCTAATAATACAGCATTCTTTTTTTCAAGTTCTTTTATTTCTTCTTCAGCTTCACTCAAGTCCTTAGTTGCTTGATTAAATTCATTATTTAAATTAGTTATAGTTTTATTATTATTTCCAATTTCTTTACTTTTATCATTTAGTTCTTCTCTCAAGCTTTTTTCAGTTTTAGATGCTTCTGATTTTAAATTTTCAATATCAATTTCATATTTCTTTCTTTCTTCTTCTAAATTAGTTTCTAATTCTTTTATCAATTTTTCTTTTTCATTATTTGAATCTTTTTGTTTTTTTCTTTGTATTTCTAATTCCTTTTCTTTTCCTTCAATTTTGTTATTCAATTCTTTAATTTCTTTTTCATTAAATTTCTTGTTTTGATAAAATTGCAATCTAAGGTATTTTATTTCATTATCTAACTCGATAATTTCTTTCTCAGCATCAATATTTTCTTGATTTTTATCATTTAATATATTTTCGAAATATAAAAACAAATTTTCCTCTTTCTTAGAATTTTTCTTTTTTAAATCTTCAATTTCTTTAAGTTTTGACTCATGTTCCTTTTCTAATTTATTTAATTTAATTTCAAATGCTTCTTTATCTTTTTTGTTAGTTTTATAAGATTTAGAAATTGCCTCTCTTAATTTTTTTCGAGTTGATTCATATTTATCTGAATAATTAATTTTGCTACTTACAGCTTTATTTAATTTTTCTTTCAATTTTTCTGAATTTTTTTTGTATTCTTTTGTTAAAGACTGCTTATCTTTCTCATTTTGTTTCTCAAGATTTGTTATTTGCAATTTAGCGTTTTTGACTTCTGCTGTTAAATGCTTAATTATTTTAGTTTGAATATTTAAACTATCTAAATTTTGAGTTAATTGATTTTGTTTTGCAACTAGTTCATTTTGATTATCATTTAATTGAGATTCTAATTTTTCAACTTGATCCTGTTTTATCGCCAATATTTCAGTTTTTGATTTTTGTAAAAGTTCAAAATTGTTATTAAGTGTTTCTATTATATCATTCTGATCACGAGTTTTTTCTGAAAGCAGATCTATTTCTATATCTTTCTTAGCTGCTTCTTCAAACAATTCTGAATACTTCTCATTTAATTCAATTTTGAGTTTCTTTTTTTCATCTTTGAGATTACTAATTTCTTCATTCTTACTTTCTAAGCTCTTTTCTTGTTCTTTTTCAAAATTTGCTAGGCTATTTACTTTATTTTGAATTATATTTTTTAGTTCTAGCTCCTTTTTGTCATTTAAATAAATTGTTTCAGCTAATTTTACTTTTTCTGCCTCATAAAGTTCAGTTTTTGCTTTTAAATCTTTTTCTAATTCAATTTTTTCTTTTTTTAATTTTTCTAAAGAATCTTTTAAAATCTGATTTGCGTTTTTATGAGTAGATATTTCAGCTTCCTTTGTTTTAATCTTTATTTTTAATTTATTATTTTCGGATTCTGCTTTTGTTTTTTGATCTTCTATAATTTTTTTATCTTCTTGTACCTTATTTAATTCTGATTCCAGCTCTTTACTTTTTTTATCTTTAGAGCTAATCAGGGAAATTTGAGTTTTTAAAGATGTAATTAAATCTTCATAATTCTTTATTTTTGTATTATTTTTAGTTATAATCTGGATATTATTAAATTCTTTATCCTTTAAGTTTTGAATTTCATGGTCTTTTGATGTAATGAGCTCATTATTTTTTTTTATGATATGTTCAGCATTCTTTTTTTCTTTATTAGCTTTATTAATTTGAGTATTTAATTTTTCATTTCCTTTTTTAAGTTTAGTTATTTCTTTTCTTAATCTTTGATTTATTTCTTCAACTTTTTTTTCAGCCTCCTTTACTTTTTTTTCAGCCTCTTTAAGTTTTTTATTTAATTTTTCAATTTCTTCATCATCACCTTTTTCCTTTGCTTCCTTAATTTTATTTTGCAAATTTTCAATTTCTATTTGATAGTCAATAATTTGTTTTTGGCTTAAATCTTTATCGAAATTTAAGTCTTCTATTATTTTATCCTGGAGGTTTGTCAGTTCTCTTAGGTTTTCTATATTATCTCTAGATTTTAAAATTTTATTCTCTAAATATTTAGTTTTAGGATCAATTTCTTCTAAATAATTATTATCATTATATTCACCAAGACCTGCCCCAGTTTTTTTATTACATTTTATTAATATAAAAGAGAATATTAACTTTAATATTATTCCTATTATATAATTTTTATATTTGTTATTTTGTGAAAGTGTAATCATATATTAAGTTTTGATAAAAAACTAAAGCTTAAATATACTTAGATTTTTTTTATAAAACAACCTAAATATTAGAAACAATCAATTTAATATTTAAAAAATTTAATATTATATATTGTGACATTATTTTATTTAAATTTCACTATTTTAAATCCCTCAGAATATCGTATATAATAATATATGTAATATATTTCGATTTGTATAAAATTTATTGTATTATTGTTATCCCATTCTTGGTTTATATGAACTAATTCTCTTCTATATCTTTAATTAGTTTATTTATTCTACAAGAATAATCTAAAGAGTCATCGATGTAAAATCTTAATGAAGGTATCTTTCGAATCTTATTTGCTAAGTTATTTCCTAGATGTTTACGTATTAATTTAGAATTTTCTATAATTTTGTCTAAGATGGATTGTTTGTCTTTATACAAAATACTCAAATATATATTTGCAATACTTAAGTCTGAACTCGTTTTTACATCTATAATGGTAACAATAGCTGGTTTAGTAATATCCACCAAATTTTGTTGAAAAATTTGGCTTAAAGTTTTTAATATCATTCTTGATATTTTTTGAGTTTTAGAGTTTTCTTTCATTTTGTATTATTAATCTAAAAGCAATTTATAATTTCTAAAAAACTATTTGCATCTAATGAAGCTCTTCCAATTAAACCTCCATTCACATGTTTAGAAGTTAATATATCTGAAGCATTATCCTTATTCAAATTACCTCCATAAATAATTGTCACCAATTTATGTTTTATTCCAAAAATCAAATTAATAGTTTCAATGATAAATAAATGTATGTTTTCAATTTCTTTAGCTGTAGGAATTTGGTTAGTGCCAATTGCCCAAATAGGTTCATACGCTATGATAATATTATTAATTTCTTTTTTATCAATCTTACTTAAACATTCTTTAAGTTGATTTTTCAGAAATTCTAAATGCTTATTTTTTTCTCTCAATTCCCAAGTTTCTCCTATACATAATATGGGGATGAGGCTATTATCAATAACAGACTTGATTTTTTGAGAAATAGTTTCATTTGTCTCATTAAAATATTTCCTCCTTTCACTATGTCCTACGATAACATATTCAGTACCTAATGATTTAATTATTGATGATGAGACTTCTCCTGTATATGACCCGGAATTTTCAAAATAAGTGTTTTGAGCACATATTTTAAATGGAGAATTGGTTTTTGCATGTAACAATAAAGGAAAAGTTGGAGCTAAAATGATTTCTACATTTGTTGTTTTAAAGTTTTGGTTATAAAGAGTATTAAGATCATTTATTAATGAAATACTTTGATCTAAGTCCATATTCATCTTCCAATTTCCTATCAAAAATTTCTTCATATATCTAAAAATTGATTATTAGTTATGATTCATATTTAACTTAAAATTGAATCCTAAATTATTTTATTAATAGCAAATATTGACCAAATTTAATATTATTTTTACATTAATAAGAATTTGATCATCAAAATTTAGATTATTTTTTTCTTATCATAAGTAATCTAATAAAATAAGTTTCATTAAATTACTGTTTAAATCAAAAATTATGAAAAAAGAAAGGACAGAAATTAATGAATTAGGAGAATTTGGATTAATAGATCTTATTTCAAAAGATATTAAATTAAAACATAAAAACTCAGTATTAGGAATAGGTGATGATGCTGCAATTTTAGATGCGGGTAATGAGTATTTACTTATTTCATCTGATATGTTGATAGAAAATGTACATTTTGATTTAACATATTTTCCTTTAAAACATTTGGGTTATAAAGCTGTGGCAGTTAATATCTCTGATATTTGTGCAATGAATGGAACTGCTAACCAAATTACTGTTAATATAGGTATAAGCAATAGATTTTCTGTAGAAGCAATTCAAGAAATTTATAATGGTATTAAAGAAGCTTGCGAAGAATATAATATAGACTTGGTAGGAGGAGATACATGTTCTTCAACTTCAGGACTCATATTATCAATAACGGCTATAGGCAACTGTAAAAAAGATAATATTGTTAAAAGAACAGGTGCGAAGCCAAATGATATAATTTGTGTTACAGGAAATTTGGGAGCTGCATTTTTGGGTTTAAAGAAATTGACTATAGAGAAAAAACTTTTTTTAGAAGATTCAAATATTAAACCAGAATTAAAAGACTTTCAGTATGCTATACAAAGACAAATGACCCCAAAAGCTAGAATCGATATTATTAACAAACTTAATGAATTAAAAATTGTTCCAACATCTATGATAGATATTTCCGATGGATTGGCATCTGAATTATTGCATATTTCTAAAATGTCTAAAGTTGGTATAAATGTATTTGAAGATAAAATTCCTATAGATAAAGAAATTTATAATCTTGCAGAAAAGTTAAATTTGAATCCTTTGCTAGCTGCTTTTAATGGAGGAGAAGATTATGAATTATTATTTACTATTTCTCAAAAGGATTTTGAAAAAGTTAAAGACATTAATGAAATTACATATATAGGTTATGTTCAAGATATAAATAAAGGAAATTATTTAGTTACCAAAGCCGGTGAATCTATAGAGATTGAAGCTCAAGGTTGGAAACATTTTTAAATTTCTAATTCTTGATTTAATGAATTTTAACAATCTAAACTTTTTCTACATTTTTACTTAAACTTATCAGAACCCAATCTTTTAGTAATCCCCAATTTTTAAACTGTGGTGGAAGATTTGTATTTTCATTTTCAAAGCAAACTATTAATTTTCCTTTAGCAATTCCTCTGTAAGCTTTATATTCATTATCAAATTTTGTAGGAGCTTCTTTTTCTATTCTCTTTAATTCTTCATATACTTCCTTTTGAATTAAACAAACATTAGGATATATTAATTCGCCATTTTCTTCAAATCTTCTATTTTGTAATTCGCCATCTAGAGTAGGTGGAATATTTTTATAATGTTCAAACTTTTTAGAACTAGAATCATAAGCAGAATATCCTAAAGATCCATCATAGATCATGTTACCTCTATTTCTAAATACAACAGGCTTAGTATTTGGTTTCAGTTCTTCACTTCGTGAATTACCGAAATATATTCTATCTTCAAAGCGTTCTATTAATTTAGTAATTTTTGTTTCATGTTGTTTTATAAAATTATCATTTGAGTTTGAAGAAGCTATTTCATTTAATTTGTCAATCATTTCTGATTCCGAGATACTTTTTGAAATCTCTGGAAAAATGATTGCAAATCTAGGTAAATAAAGTATCATATTTGGTGTGATAGTTTTTTTAACATTAATTGTTTTTGTAGAATAAGATTTATAATCTTTTTTAGCAATTCCTATATTTTGTGCTTTATATTTCAAAGTGAATATATCACCCTCTTCGTCAATTTGATCAATATCTGGGAAGTTTCCATTAATCAAATAATATAAATTACCAGGCCAATAAGCGAATAAATTTATTAATGGATCGGTTTCTTCTCCCCCTTTATATTTTATTAAATATTCTGAAGATTTAAATTCTGCGTCTTTCTTGGTACTGATAAGTTCTGCTTTTATTAGTTTAATATTATTATCAGGGAAATATTCTACTTCTTGATTATCACCCTTAATAGGCAAAGAAAATCTTAAAGCAGTTCTATCTTTCGATTTACGTAATTCAGGGAAAGCTCTGCTAAAACCAATTGCTGAACCAAATTTAAGTTCAGCTTTTGTTCTACCTCCAGAAATGCTACCATTAACTAAAGAGCTATTAGGTTCTTCTGAAGATATATTATTGCGTGCAGAAAAGGCTACTTTAAATAAATATGGGTCATACTTAAAAGGTCGGTTTTTAGATTCCGCAAGGTAAGCATTATCTTCTCCTACTCCTTTTTCTATCCATTGAGGTTCTTCAGATTTATCATCTAAAAATAAATTGGTTGGGTCAGTCTTGATAGAATCAATATTGCCATCTTCTTTTCTTGCATTTACATCATAGGTCATATTTGCTTTAAAGAAATTTTGTTCTTCAGATTTGTCAGACATCAATATTATACCTCTGACTGCATTATTAATATGTATTTTGCTAGATAGTTTTAATACATCTATATCACCATGATAATCATTATAGACTTTCAAATTATCATTATCGACATCAACAGAAAATAATCCATTCTTTTCATTAATACAATCTTTTTGTTGGGTAGTCATTAAATTAATATACTCTAAAACTAAATCAACTGGCAATTCTGCAACATTTAATCCATAATAATATCTAAATCCTCTTTGGTTTTTACTTGCTAAATCAAATATGGTATTTGTTGTTTTATCGTAAATTTCAACTTGTATTTGTCTTTTATCTATATTTTCTATGCCTTTTTCTTGAGGCGGTTTACAACTATATTGATTAATTAATGGTTTTAGGTCTTTATATTTTTCAGAAGTGCCAACAATACCTTGGAAAGCATTTTTAGCTAAGAAGTATATTTTTTCTTGTATCTCTTTTTTAAGATTAGGATCTATCAAATTACTACTATCCGAATTATTTAATTTCAGTGTATCAAATTTCCTTGTAGTTTCTTCATCTAGGAAAAAAGTTTTAGAAGAATCAAAATTATATATTTTATCATTTTTCTCATTGCTCATATCTGGTATTAAGATAGCTGGAATGACATAATAATTTCTTGATTTATTAGGATCAGTATTTTCTGGTTCTCCTCCTAAATAATGCATTATTTCATATTTACTAGTTCCTTCTTCCTCAAATCCTTTATTATCCATTTGGTCAAAGCTAAATTGAAATTCTTTCTGATTAAAGAACTCTTTAGCTTTTCCAAAACTTATTTTACCACCAGAAAGGATCATATGTTTATTTTTAATTCTTGCATGTGTAATGCTTTCTCCTGAATAATTTAAATCTTCAACTTTATCACTCAATACATAATTAGGATCATCAGATTCCTTTTGAATCTTTTCAGCCATTATACGGGTAATTTTTTGAATAGAATCATATTTATTAAACTGTGTATCATCAATAGCATCTTCTCTTATTATGATCCAGAAAGGGAAGACAGGTTCAGCATCACCTATACCTTCATGTTTAATGTTAATTTCTTTTTGTAAATTCAATCTGAAAGCTGTAGCTCCTAATACAGTTTTTGGTGTTGATGCTCCAGCATTTTTAAGCTTATCATAAATGAAAATACCATTAAACTCTGCAGCTAAATCTTTTTCTTCTTCATATTTATAATCATTATTCTTTTGAGTTTCTGATACTCTTTCTATTTTTAGATAAACGAATCTATTTTTGATGTGTAATTCTTTATACCCGCTAAAATTCATTACAGGAACATAAATATCTTTTGAATCTATTTTGATTTTTAAATTATCAAATACACCAAGATTTAATTGATATTTACCTGAAAGAGTTTGTGGGAATTCTGCCATAGGAACTCTAAATTCTAAAGTTGTTTTTTTGGATAACTGATTAGGCTTAATGGGTATAACTATTAAATTTTGATCATAAAAGACTTTATAATTTTTGAGATCATTTTTGTTTTCAGTATTTAGTTTTGAACCTCCATTTAGAATGCTATTTTGAACTTCCTCTATTTTAGATTTTTTAATTTTATCTCTATATCTTTTTTTAATTTTTTCTATTAATAACTGTTTTGTATCTATTTCTTTGCCTTCTTGATCTTTTGCTTTTCTGTATCCTGTAATGTATAAATTTCCAGTTTTTTTATTGTTATATTGTTTTATAAAATCTTCACAAAATTCAATATCCAATTTTATATCAACATAATTTATATTTGAAGTACTCTCTTGTGAAATATTAGAAGTTGCTTTTGTGATATCCCCTATATAAATACTTTTATCGGATCCGTTGTTATTAATTGTTAACTTTTCTTGAGCTTCTTTAATAATTTTAGGAATTTTAGTGATAGGTTTCATTAATACATTATTTGAAGCAGCAGGGTTTTGATATTCATTTCCACCAACAATATTTGTTTGCTTTTTAGAATTGTAGACCAAAGATAAATATAATTTTTTTTCATTTCCTTTTTCACTATTTTTCCAATTCAAATGATCAATTAAAGCATCATAGCTACATTTTAAAATACCAGGTTTAGTTAAATCTTTTTCATCCCTTTCTAATCTCCCTGGGATAGCTCCATCCGAAGGTCCATCTAAAGTATTAAATTTTAAGGGGTTAAATTGATTATTCGGGACATATAAGTTTTGTTTAACAATAAAATCTTGAGGCAAAGTATCATAAACTGTATCTCCAGTTGTTAATAAGATAAGATTAGAATCTATATTTTTTGAATTTTCTAAATTTTCTACTTTTATACCATTAACTGAAAAATAAAGAATGCCATTATGAACATAAATATCATCTGTTTTTAAAGCTTTGTCTCCTCCTTCTTTATTTCCATTTAAATCATAACTTATTATTGGTTTGTCTAGTTCTTTAACTTTTCCTCTAATAGCTTCTTTCTCGGATGTTTTATAAAGAGCACAAGAAAATAATAAATAGAATATTGTATATGATGAAAATATTTTGTGAAAATGTCTTTTAATTATAGATAAATTGTTTTTGAACATATTTAATATTATTAAATTAATTAATTAATTATCTATTTTAAGTTTGATTTATTATTCTTAAAATTTTTAATATTTTGATAATCAGTTTTATCTTATATATAGCTAATTTTATATATATGTTTTGTATATATACTCGACGTATATCAAGATGTATCTAAAACCGGTTATTTTCATACAGAAAAGACCGATTATCAGATATTCTTCAAATGGAAGTAGTATATAGTTAACAATTTAATAAATATAGGATTTATAAAACAAGAATGAATGATAAAAGTTTTTGATTTATTATTTAATTAAAAATGGTTTTAAAATTATTATAATCAATATTTTAAAATCATTTATTAGTTCATTTTTATTAATATTATAATTTTAAATTTAGATTATAAGAAAATTAATTTTTCAATATATTTATAATTCAAAGGATTATCATGTTGATTTAATTTATTTATAATTTTGGTTTCCATGATTTGGAGTTCTTGTTTCAGCGGAGAAGAATCTAATTTGATTATTAGAGTTTTGTTTGAAAGTTTGATAGATTTGGTTCTTATTTTAATAGCATGTGGCATCATATCATTCCATTGATTTTTTAAATACGCTTCGTAAGCTTTGATTTTATTTTGATTTACAAAAACACTTCCTAAAATATTATTTATGGTTTTTATTGAATCCATTTATGATAAATTATTTATTTCATTCATTTAATAACTCAACTTACGCAAGATAGCTCTAAAATGTCTAATACTGTTGTTGCTATAGCAAAAAACAGGTCATATAATAAATCTTGCGTAAGGCAAGTAATAACAAATTAACAAAATAAATTAAGTAAAAAAACTTTTTCTAAATAAGTAAAATCATTTGAGTAATCAACTTGATTTATTATTTGAACAGTACCTGGGGTCGGGGTCGAACCGACACGACATTGCTGTCATTGGTGTTTGAGACCAACGCGTCTACCAATTCCGCCACCCAGGCATATTTAATGATAAATTATAAAACTAATTGAATATCTAATAATGACTCTAAGAAATCAAAGTTCGACTAAAAGAGAGGTCGTGAGTGGATTCGAACCACCGTACAAGGTTTTGCAGACCTCTGCCTAGCCACTCGGCCACACGACCAATATCTATGTTCTTAAACAATTATATCTTATTTTTTCTTTACTATTTCTTCTTCTTCTTTAGCTTTCTTATCTTCTATATTCTTATCTGCTTCTTTCTTATCTTCTATATTCTTATCTGTTTCTTTCTTATCTTCTATATTCTTATCTGCTTCTTTTTTATCTTCTATATTCTTTTCTGCTTCTTTCTTATCTTCTGTATTCTTTTCTGCTTCTTTCTTATCTTCTACTTTCTTATCTACTGTTTTATTTTTTGCTTCTTTGTTCTCTTCTACTTTCTTATCTACTTCTTTCTTCTCTTCTGTTTTATTTATATTATCTATTTTAGATTCATTCTTTTGTTCCATTTTCTTCTCTTCTTTTTCATCTGCTTTATTTTTTGAAGCGTTCTTTTGAGTTTCTTCTTTTACTGAACTTTTTTCTTCATTCGTTTGTTTTTGTGATTCATTTGAAACAGTTTTATTATTCTTTTTGGAAATCTGTTCTTTAAGCATACTCAATTCTTCTATATCTCCAAGAGTTGATTTAGTTGCAGTAACTAAATTACGAGAAGGTTGATTCTTCTTATTAAAATTAGCAGGTTTCTTTTTGGGTTTCTTTTCAAAAGTATCAGTATGTGAAAGTACAATTCTATGTTCATCTTTAACAAATTCTAAAACAACAAAATCTAAAACATCTCCAACTTCAGCTTCTTTTTTATTTTCTTTAATCAAGCTTTTTTTAGGGACATATCCTTCAATTCCATAAGGCAATTCTACTGTTGCACCTCTAGACATTTTTTTAATAATCGTACCTTTATGTGTAGATCCTTCTTTGAATACTTCTTCAAAAGTATCCCATGGGTCTTCTTCTAATTGTTTAATACCCAAAGTTAATTTCTTATTATCTATATCTAAAGTTAATACTTGAATTTCAATTTCATCACCAACTTTTAATAATTCAGAAGGATGATTTATTTTTTTTGTCCAAGACATATCTGAAATATGTAAAAGTCCTTCTAGTCCAGGTTCTAACTCAATAAATGCTCCAAAATTAGTTATATTTCTTACAATACCTTTGTGTTTTGTTCCTACAGGATATTTCTTTCCTGCAATCTCATTAGACCAAGGCATAGAAGTTAATTGTTTTAATCCTAAAGACATTTTTTTATTTTCTCTATCAATAGATAATACTTTAGCTTCTAATTGATCACCCAACTTTACATAATCTTTAGGGCTATTAATATATTGTGACCATGACATTTCAGAAACATGAACTAGTCCTTCTACGCCTTTTTGAATTTCTAAGAATGCTCCATAATCGGTAAGATTTACTATTTTACCTTTAACAATAGAACCTTCTTTTATATCTTCAGGCAATGAATCCCAAGGATGCGGAGTCAATTGTTTCATACCTAAAGAAATTCTTTTTTTCGCTTCATCAAAATCAGTTACAACCACTTTTACCTTTTGTCCTCTCTGAAACATTGATTCTGGATTTGTTACCTTTGACCAAGAAATATCTGTTATATGTAATAATCCATCTACACCTCCTAAATCTATAAATACTCCAAAGTTTGTCACATTTTTAACTGTACCTTCTAATATTTGACCTTTTTCTAAATTATTTATTATTGATATTTTTTGAGATTCTATTTCTTTTTCAATTAATACTTTATGAGAAACAACTACATTATCATTTGCATGTTTTATTTTTATAACTGCTACATCTATTGTATTTCCAATAAATTTATCAAAATCTAAAATAGGGCTGACATCTATTTGAGAACCTGGCAAAAATGCTTCTATTCCATTGATATCTACTATTAAACCACCTTTAGTTCTACGTTTTACTAATCCTTGTAATACTGTTTTATTTTCTAATGCCTCTTGAATAAGTTCCCATGCTTTAACTAGATTTGCTTTTTTTCTTGATATTATTGGATTTCCTGATTTATCTTCTTTTGCTTCTAAATATACTTCAATTTCGTCGCCCACTTTTAAGTCCGGCAATCCTCTTAATTCTGAAATAGGAAGAACTCCATCAGATTTAAGTCCTATATCTAATACAGCTCCATTTTCACGAATATTAATTATTTTACCTTTTATTAAAGTGTATTCTTCTGTTGTTGGAGTTATCTTTTCTTCATATAATTTTTCTAATTTTTCTCTTTCTGCTTTTGTATATTTATTTCCTTGTTTTTCTAATAATTTAGAATTATAACGTAGTTTTGATGATTTTTCTGTTTTAATCATAAAGTATTTAAGTATTTAAACTTTTTATATTAAGATTTAAATTAAAACCAATAATATAAATTTTTAAGTTTATCAAATATCAAATTTTCAAATACATTTTTAGTCTGTATTATGTTTTAATATTCAAATTAAGGTTAAACAATATCAAGATAATATTATAAATATATCAATATCATCTTGCATAACAATATTTTAATATTCTTATATCTGAAACTTTGTTTTAAGATATAAATAATATAATTCCCCTAATTTAATTATTTAAAAATTTGAAAACAAATCATTCATTTTTAACAAATTTTAAGTATTCATAAGAATGATTTTTAAAATTTATTTAATAATTATACATGATAAGATTCGTTGATGGCATCTCTTATTTAAATGATAGCTTCTTCTGTAACTTGGATATTTTTTAATCATTTTATAAGTGTTGTGATTAATTTGACCTATGCAATTTATATTCTCTTCCTTTAATTTATGTTTCACGAAAGAGGGCAAATTAAATAAATAATGATTAGCATTTTTTGATTTTAAAAAGAATCTATGGAATTCATCTGATTCTTGTAAAAAACTTTTATGATATTCTGCGTCTACTTCATAAGAGTCTTGATGAATCGATGGTCCTAATATAGCCGAAATATTTTTTGCACCACTTTTTTTCATTTCATTAATAATGTTTTTTATTATATTATTTTTAGTTCCTTTCCATCCACAATGAGCAGCTCCTATGATATTATTTTCGCTATATAATAAAACTGGTACACAATCAGCTGTCTGAATAGTCAATAATATTTCTTTATTTTTAGTTATCATTCCATCACCATATATCAAAATATTTTCATTATAATCATTTTTGATATTAATAATTTTATTGCTATGTGTTTGATATAAAAAGACTGCTTTTTTGGCTGAGAAGTGATTTTTAATTTTGTTTTTATTTATTTTAATTTCTGATAACTTATTATTGTATTTATGTTCATTGTAAATATGACTTAATTCCTTAAATTGTTTATCAAAAATATAATAAAAGATAGATTTGTTAATTTGTATCATTAATTAAAATATGTTTATATTCTTCAAAATATTTTTAAAATAAATCCTTAAAAGACAATGTTCAAATTTAAAATTCTTTTTAATAAAAAAAACATTATTGTTTGTATATCATTATTTATAATTATAAGTATTCCGTTTATAAGAAGCTTTTTTACATCAGATCTATATTTGCCTAAGCCTAAAGGTCATGTAAGAATAGATTTGCCAAAACATGAATATCAAGAATTTAAAAGAAATTACCCATATAGTTTTGAATATTCTAAGCATGCCATAATAAAAAATGTCAAATCTGATGATAAAGATAAATATTACATTAATATAGAATATCCTGATTTTAATGCTACGATATATATCACTCATAAATTTTTTAATGGTAATAAGAAATTATTAAAATCATTATGGCTAGAAGCAAATAAAATAATAAGCCAACACGAAATGAAAGCGACAGAAATCAAAGAATCAATTATAATAAATGATAATAAAGTCAAATTTGTATTTGTCGAAATATATGGAGAACATATTGCTAGTCAATGTCAATTTTATACAACTGATAATAAAAAGAATTTTTTAATGGGTGTCCTTTATTTCAACTCTATTCCTGATCAAAATTATTTACAGCCTATGATAGATTTTATAAAAAAAGATATGAAACATTTTATAAAAACATTTAAATGGAAATCTTTCAAAAATTATATTTAATATGGTTTTTTTGAATAAAATTTAAACTTAATATCCGTAAAATTATTATTTTTATTAATTTTTTATTATATTTGTATGAGCGCTAAATATAGTTAGTAATATGAATATAAGTAAGAAAATTATAAAAATAATAATTTTATTTGTTTTTATTTCTTGTTCAGTAGAAAATAATCCAATTTTAAAAAAAGATTTAGATGAAATTGAATTTAGAGAAAAACCAACTAAAAATCAAAAAAAAACAACTATAAACCTACCCAAAGATATAAATGGAAAAATATTGATTAAAACTCCAATAAAACAAATAATTCAAAATCCACTAAAAAATTCAAATAATAATCTTACAGAAGCAACAAATAATAATCCTAAAGAAGGTTTAGATGAGAATCCTACAGAAGGTACAGATAATAATTCTAGAGAAGTTTTAGATAATAACCCTACAGAAGGTGAAAATGAAGAAGATTTAGCTGAAAAACCATCAATCATAAATAATCCTTCAGATCAATCAACTTCATCTGTCTTAGAAGAAGAAATAAAATTTTCTAAACAATTTGGATATAATCAAAGCAAAAAAGCTTTAGAAAATGGGAAATTAGGTTTTGCTTATTTTGATTCTAAAAAAACAAAACTCAATTTAATAAACTTAGATAAAGAAGAAAAAATTACAAATGAAATAGGTGAAATAAAAGATTTAGTTAATTTGCAACTAAAAGAAACAAAAACTATGAATGAATTCATGGCACCGGATAAAAACAATATTATCATATTCAATAATAATAGATATAAATCTATAAAATTATTTGAAGGAGGAAAAAATAGCGATGTATATTTGTTAGAGAATCAAATGGATACATCTGAAAAAATAATTTTAAAAGTTTTTAAAACAAATAGATTCAAACCTGGTGAATTGTTAGATTCAGATAGAGAAAGCTTTATTCCAAGACTTAATCCTATTAAGGAAGCTAATGAAGAAAATGTTTTTCATTTTGCATTGCAAGAAACAGCTCTTGATAATAGTATTTGGTATAAAATATATTATTATAAGCACTTACCTATTATGGTAAAAGAAGCTGTAAAAGAACCTAAGATATTAAAAGATTTATTAAGTAACAATGAGTTCAGAAGTAAACACAGTAATGCAATGGTTGATTTTTTAAGAAATATTTCAAAAAATAATGAAAGTTATAGTGATCTTAATGGAGGTAATATAATATGGAATGGAGTAACAAAGCAATTTATATTAGTCGATAGCGGTCCTCCTACAAAAGAAAAAAGTTATGGTCATGCTTTTAAACAAAATGTTGATAATTTTCTTTCTAAAATTACTTTGCCTAAAGATTTATCAAAAAAACAAACTACATTAGCATATTTAAAAAATACTTTTTCCTTTTCTATAGCAAATTTTTATACTGCAATTCTTATAATAGGAGGAAATGATTATAATGTAAGCATGAACTCAGATACTTTCAAAGAATTATATACTTTGAAACAGCAACTAAAAATTGAAAAATTACACCCTCAAAAACCTATATAAAATATTAATATCCTAAAAACAAGCTTCTATTAAGTTTTTTATCAATATAATTTTCAAAAAAATGGATTTTTTTCTTTTAATAAAAGAAAATTCTATAATTTTCTTTGAATAATAATTTAAAAAATATAAATTTATTTAAATTCAACTTATAGAAAGGACTTTGCAAATAGATTAAAATATGATAGAAACTAATAATATATTATCCAATAGAGTTATAAATTTAAAAGCATCTGCAACTTTTGCAATGTCGCAAAAAGCAAGATCTATGAAGGCACAAGGGATTGATATCATTGATCTAAGTGTTGGAGAACCTGATTTTAAAACTCCTAACTATATTCAAACAGCAGCTAAAGAAGCTATTGAATCTGGAAAATATTTTGGATATCCACCAGCGGCAGGTTATAAAGAATTAAAAGAAGAAATAGTTAAAAAATTTAGAAATGAAAATAATATTAATTGCGAAATTGATCAGATCATTGTTACTAATGGAGCTAAACAAGCTTTATCAGATAGCTTCTTTTGTTTATTAAATCCTGGAGATGAAGTAATAATCTTTGCACCTTATTGGGTAAGTTATACTGCAATGGTAGAAATTGCAGGAGGTAAGCCAATCATAGTTCAAGGATCAAGTTCAAATAATTACAAAGTTACTGCACAACAATTAGAAAATGCTATTACCTCAAAAACCAAAGCAATAATCTATTCTTCCCCTTGCAATCCAAGTGGATCAGTATTTACAAAGAATGAATTGCTCGAAATAAGCGAAGTATTATTAAAGCATAAAAATATTATAACTATTGCAGATGAAATTTATGAACATATTAATTTTACAGGTGAATATTTTAGCTTAGGATCAATTGATACAATAGAAGATAGAGTAATTACAATAAATGGATTTTCAAAAGCTTTTGCTATGACTGGATGGAGATTGGGATATTTAGCAGCACCAAAGTTTATTGCAAAGACTATATCTAATTTACATGGACAAATTAGTTTTGGTGCATCTACAATAAGCCAAAGAGCAGGAATAAGTGCCCTTAAAGCAGGTAAAGAAAAAGTTAAATATATGATTGATGCCTATAAAGAAAGGAGAAATATTTTGATAGATTATTTCAATGAACATTTACCAAATATTAAAATTTCTAAACCAGATGGAGCTTTTTATTTATTTCCTGACATTTCATTTTATTTTGGTAAAACAGATGGAGAACAAACAATTAATAATTCTACTGAACTCTCATATTATATTTTAGAAAAAGCAAAAGTAGCTCTTGTTTCAGGAGAAACTTTTGGATATAAAAATTGTATAAGAATTTCTTTTGCAGCTTCAAAACAAGATCTTATCGAAGCTATGAATAGAATTAAAGATGTTTTATTGAAATTGAAATAAATTATTTTTAATTTGATTATTAAATATAAAATAAAACAAGAATGAAAAATTTTATTAAGACAACATTATCTTTTACATTAGGATTTTTATTATCAGTATTGATTATAATTATATTAATATCTGTTTCATTGAAGTTTAAAACAGGATTTCATAAATATTATCCTAAAAATAATTCTATTCTTATAATTAATTTAAAAGGAAAAGTATATGAAGATTCTCCGCTTAAAAGTATATTAGAAAAGAAAAATCGAAATACTAGTTTAATAAAAATAATTGAGTCAATTAATTATGCCAAAAAAGATCCTAAAATTAAAGGCATAAAATTGAATATAGATAATTTTCAAGCAGGATGGGCTTCTTTAGAAGAAATTAAAAAGAAATTGATTGATTTTAAAAAATCGAAAAAGTTTATTATCTCATTTTCAGAAATTTATTCTAATAAGTCATATTATCTGTCATCAGTAGCAAATAAAGTTTTTTTACATCCAGAAGGAATGTTTATATGGCCGGGTCTGAGTGTCAAATATTTTTATTATAAGCGAATGTTTAAAAGATTAAGAATCAATCCTATTGAATTTCATGTTGGAGAATATAAATCTTATGGTGAAAAGTTTTATAAAAGCTCTATGAGCAAATATAGTCGAGAACAAACTGAAGCTTTACTATTCTCATTATATGATGAATTATTAGATACAGTTTCTTTAAATAGAAATCTTGATAAAATCAAAATCAAAGAGCTAGCTACAAACTTGAATATTAAAACTAGTAAAGATGCCTTAAATAATGGTCTCATTGATAATTTATATTATAAAGATCAAATTGAAACTTATTTAAAGGAAAGATTGAATATTAAAAAGAAAGCAGATATAAATTATGTTAATATAGATGATTACTTTAATTATAAATTCAATCAATCAAGTTCGAAAAATCAAATAGCAATATTAATAGCAGAAGGCCAAATTATGAATGGAAAGAGTAAGTATGGCGAAATTATAGGCTCTAAAGACTTTATCAAAACCATTGAAAAAATTAAAAAGAACAAGAAAATAAAAGGAGTTATCTTGAGAATTAATTCTCCAGGAGGAGATGTATTAGCTTCTGGTGATATACATAGATCGCTTCAATTGTTAAATAAAGAAAAACCAGTAATAACCTCAATGTCTGATCTAGCCGCTTCAGGAGGTTATTATATTGCTATGGGAACAGATTATATCTTTGCAAATAAAAATACTATTACAGGATCAATTGGTGTATTATCTTTATTTTTTAATACAGGAAGGCTATTTAGGGAATATTTAGGTATCACTAACTCAAGCGTTTCTACAGAGCCTCATGCAGATATTTTTTCAGGTTATGCATTTGGTTTACAACGTTCTTTGGATTTTAGCGAAAAGCGCTTTGTTCAAGCAATAATAGATAATTATTATCAAGACTTTATCAATAAGGTTGCTAAAGCAAGAAATAAAAAGCCTGAAGAAATTGATATTATAGCCAGAGGCAGAGTTTGGATTGGTACAACTGCAAAAGAAATTGGATTAGTAGATGAAATAGGAACTTTAAATGATGCCATAAAAAAAGTTGCTAAAAAAGCTAAACTTAAAGATTATACAATATCTTATTGGCCAAAGAAAAAAAGCTTCTATGAAACAATTTTTGAAAGTCCAATTAAACAAATAAAAAGCTGTATATTGAAAAGTGTATTTGGAAATAAATATGAATTAATTAAAAAAGCCCAAAATATCCAAAAAATGAATAATTATCAAGCAATAGTTCCTTATGAAATAAAAATAAATTAATTACTTCAAATTATAAATAAATCCTGTTTACAAAAAGGACACAAAGTATCATAACCTTTCTCAAAGTGATTTTGTAAACATGAATAACAAAAATAATTTTTGCATTTATGATTTATTATGATCTTATCTTTATAATTGCAAAGACAAAATGGGCACTGATCTTTTTCTGGGTCAATTTTTAATCTTGTACTCTTTTTAATTAATTTTATATAGCTATAATTTTTAGGATGTAATTTTATTTTTATTAAGCTATTTAATTTTTTGTCTTTTAAACTATCTATGCAATTATTTTCTATTTGACTTAATGAATAAAAGAGGTCATTGCCTAGTAAAATTTCTGAAGGAGCCATTATCAAATTATGTTTTTTAATAGTATCTTTATTTTTCTCATAAAAAGTAGTATTTAGTAACGAAGAGCTATTTTTTAATCCATCAATTGAATCTAGAGTAAAAGTTATAAGTTCTTCAAACTCTTTTGTATTTAAAATGTTTATCTTTTCAATATTTGAATTTTTAAAATGAAATATAATTAAATCTTTAATATATTCTTTGGGAAGCGTTATTGTAAGTATTTGGCCACTTTCACATTTTTTAAAAATAAAATTAAGAGGATAATTTAAATCAATTTTATATTTTGTTTTAATTTTTTGATATTCACTTGTTATTATTTGATATTTATAATCAGATTGGTTAATTACATATAATTGCATATGTTTCTTTACTTTTAAGTTACTCATACAATTAAGTAATAAGCCAATTGTTGTGATTTTAAGAAATCGGTTTTTCATAACTAATTTTATTTTTTTAATTTTATATTAAGGATAAGTTATAAAATAGATTTTGTGAAATTTTGAAACATAAAATGTAATTGATATTGTATGATTTTAATAATTATATGATTTAATATTTATAAGTTTGATATGTTAAAAAAAGAAAGATATAAGCAATTTATTCAATATTTTCAAAAACATAATCCTAATCCAAATACTGAGTTAAAATATAAAAATGCTTATCAGTTATTGGTTGCAACAATATTAAGTGCGAGATGTACAGATAAGCGTATTAATATTGTTACTCCCAATTTATTTAAAGCTTTTCCTAATCCCAAGTCTTTATCTAAAAGAACTTTTGATGAAGTCTTTAAATTTATTAAAAGCGTAACTTTTCCAAACAATAAAACCAAATATTTAATTAGCATGGCTAATACCATTATGGAAAAATATAATGGAAAAGTGCCTTATGACGTTGAGGATTTACAGAAATTAGCTGGAGTAGGTCGAAAAACAGCTCATGCTATAGCTTCTACATTACATAATGAGCCTACAATGGTAGTAGATACTCATGTTAATAGAGTTTCAAAAAGAATAGGATTAGTAGAAAAAAGTGCAAAAACACCTTTGGCTGTTGAGAAAGAATTAGTTAAATATATTCCTCCTAAATATATTCCTAAAATGCATCATTGGTTAATATTGCATGGAAGATATATTTGTGTAGCTAGAAAACCGAAATGTGATGTTTGTCCTATTACTAAAATTTGTTTATATCTTAATTCTTAATAAAAATGATTGACAATGAAAATTAAAAAATTAACATTATTAGTTTTAATATTGATATTTCACTCTTCTAAAATATTTGCTCAAGAAATTGACTCAGAAAAAAAAACAGAAACTGCTAAATTCAATAAATATTCTTTTGGAGCAAGTACAGGTATTGGCTTTAGCTTAAGTGTTTTAGCAAATAAGAATATATTACCGAATAGTAGAATTCTTCAAAATATTGGAGTTAAAACATACTTTCCTTTCGAAATTAACATATTTGGAGGATATAAATTCAATAAAATCATAGATAGTGTTTGTTTACAAACAAAACTATAGTTAAAAGTTACAATTTAAATTCATGTATATATCACAAAAGAAGTAGTCAGCTTATAAAAACACAAAATATACCAAAAACATACCTGTCGAATAATAAGTCAATTCCTTATCCTATATCGTTTTCTAACTTTTTTTTCAAGATTCACCTCTTTATATTCGAGTAAATATTCAACTAAAATTTCAATAATGAGAAAGCATTTTGAACAACAATTAACTTTGGGAATAAC
>JAAGZN010000261.1 GCA_024206165.1 Bacteroidota bacterium | reverse complement strand
TCCTGATCCCGATCCTCCTGATCCTCCTGATTCTCCTGTTTCAGCTGCTGCTAGTGTCGCGCAGAGGATTAACACCAGGATTCTCATTTTTACGTCAGCTGTCTGCAGACGGCCGTTTTGGCCACCTTTCACTTTTAGTTTAGCGTTCAACCGCTAGGTGCTGCAGCTCTAGTGTTGTGTTCGGCCACCAGGGAACACCTGGCTCCTTTCTCAGTAGTTTAGCTGCACGGCCGCTAGGGGCGAGGCGGCGTAAGTTGCTGTGTGGGACCGCCAGGGTGGCAGGTGGCTGGCGGGCGGCTGGCGGGCGGCGGGCAGGGATTCCGCTGTGCTCCTGTGCACAGGCAAGGCAGCGCCGCCCACAGGCAGGGCGGGCCGCGCTTGCTAACGGGACTCGGCTGGCGGACCAGTACGGCGCCGCTCAAGGCTGGCGCAAAGGTTCCACTTTCACATTCACCACCAGCTTTGTTTGTTCATTGTTCATGGAATATCACTTAGATATATCTCATGTTTTCATTACAGAATTTGATGCGTAATTTGAAACGCATTTTCCCTCTGTGGGCTTCAGGCAGACACCTATCCCAAGAAACAATGAGACGTACTGCTGTAGTTGATTTGTATTTAGCAGATATGTTTTTCCTCTCATGAAAACTGAAATTAGATGTATCAGTATAAACGCAAAGTACTATGGCAGGCATTACAAGCATGATTAACGCATTATCAAAGGCCCATACCATGTGGATGTGTGCGCTGTCTGAAGAGTTGACGCGGACTGAGCCAGGCAGGCTGGGACGGACGGTACAAAGGTCAGCGGCTGGGGCAAATCAGGGC
>JAAGZN010000260.1 GCA_024206165.1 Bacteroidota bacterium | reverse complement strand
CTTTAAGGGATTGAAGCCATTGCATCTCTAAGAGGAGCAGAAAGAAGAGGTATTTCATTTGAACAAGGTATGATTTATTACTTATTTATAGTAGTTGCATCTTTCTTTCATTGACAACACTTTTATTCACATCTCCTGTTCCTTTTACTTTTAGGGATGGAAGCCATTTCATCTACAAGAGGAGCAGAAAGGAGAGATATTCCATTGCAACAATGTATGTTGTATAACTTGTTCATAGTTTTTGCTTTTTTCTTTCGTTGACAACACTTTTATTCACATCTCCTTTTTCCCTTTTACTTTTAGGGATTGAAGCCATTTCATCTATAAGAGGAGCAGAAATTGAGGTATTCCATCTGAACAAGGTATGATTTATTACTCATTCATAGTTTTTGCTTTTTTCTTTCGTTGACAACACTTTTATTCACATCTCCTTTTTCTTTTACTTTTAGGGATTGAAGCCATTTCATCTATATGAGGAGCAGAAATTGAGGTATTTCATTGGAACAAGGTATGATTTATTACTCATTCATAGTAGTTGCTTCTTTCTTTCATTGACAACACTTTTATTCACATCTCCTTTCTCTTTACTTTTAGGGATTGAAGTCATTTCATCTATAAGAGAAGCAGAAAGAAGAGGTATTTCATTAGAACAAGGTATGATGTATTACTCATTCATAGAAGTTGCTTCTTTCTTTCATTGACATCGCTTTTATTCCCATCTCCTTTCTCTTTACTTTCTGGGATTG
>JAAGZN010000259.1 GCA_024206165.1 Bacteroidota bacterium | reverse complement strand
TAGGTTTTATTGCAATGTCAGCAAAATGACAAGAGTGGGACTGGAACCCAGGCCACCGAGCTGACTGGTGCTTAAATCCAGCGCCTTAGACAACTCGTCTATCCTGCCTGTATACTGTAATATTAATGGCATTAATTAGGGTAGCAGATACTTACTGCATGTGTGCAAAATACAAACAGAAATTGCTTTTATAGGAATGTCCAAAAAATGACAGGAGTAAGAATCGAACCCATGCCACCGAAGTGTCTAGTGCCTACAACTGGAACCTACAACCAATGGGTCATCCTGCCTTTATATTGTAACATCGATTGCAAGCATGTTGACGGGTGATACTAGCTTCATATCTGCAAAATGTAAGCAGCAATAGTTTTTAAAGGAATGTCAAAAAATGACAGGACTGGGACGCGAACCCACACCACCGAAGTGACTCGTCCCTAAAACCAGCGCTTTAAACCTTTCGGCAATCCCGCCTGTATATTGTAATATCAATGGCATGCATTAGGGTGACAGATACTCACTGCATGTTTGCAAAAACAAGCAGCAATTGGTTTAATAGGAATGTCAACAAAATGATAGGGCTGGGACTCAAACCAACGCAACTAAAGTGACTGGTGCCTTAAACCAGCGGCTTACACCATTCGGCCATCCTGCCTCTATTTAATAACATTATTTGCATGCATCATGGTAGCAGATACTAGCTGCCTGTCTGCAAAATACATGCAACATTAGCTTGTAAAGGAATGTCAACAAAATGACAGAAGAGAAACTTGAACCCACGCCATCGAAATTACTGGTTCCTATAACCAGCGCCTTAGACCACTCAATCATTCTGCCTGTATACTGTAGTAACAATGTCATGCATCAAGGTAGCAGATACTAACTGCATATGTGCAAAATACAAGCAGCTATAAGTTTTATAGGAATGTCAGAAAAATGACAGGAGTTGGACTCAAACCCACCCCACCAAAGTGTCTGGTGCTTACAACCAGCGCCTTAGACCACTCGACAAATTTGCCTGTATACTGTTTTATCAATGTCATGCATAAGGGTAGCAGATGCTAACTGCATGTGTGCAAAATACAAGCAGCAATAGGTTTTATTGCAATGTCAACAAAATGTATGGAGTGGGACTCGAACCCAGGCAACAGAAGTGACTGGTGCCTAAAATCAGTGCCTTAGACCACTCAACCATCCTGCCAATATATTGTAATATCGATTGCAAGCATATGGATGGGTGATAATAAATACATGTGTGCCTAATTTAAGCAGTAATAGTTTTTAAAGGAATGTCAAAAAATTCCAAGGGTCTAAAACCAGCGCCTAAGACCACTCGACAATCTTACCTGTATACTGTAATATCAAGGTCATGCATAAGGGTAGCAGATACTAACTGCATGTATGCAAAATACAAGGAGCAATAGGTTTGATAGCAATGTAAACAAAATGTCAATGGC
>JAAGZN010000258.1 GCA_024206165.1 Bacteroidota bacterium | reverse complement strand
TAGGTTTTCACTAAGTTTCATGGGGAACCGAGCCATAAGAAACATTCGAAGTTATAAGTTTTAGGCTGTTCCCATGGACAGAATTTTTTAATACGTATGTTTACAACGTTTTAGAGCAAACGGAATCGTTTTATTCCATGCGAAAGAGGTACTTTATAAGAAATTGAGGTGAACTCTTATTGCGGGGCTAAGTTTTCACTAAGTTTCATGGGAAACTATATGAAATCCTCAGTGTAATAGGTTTTAGGCTGTTCTCATTGGCAGAACTGTCGTTATACGTTTGTTTACAACGTTTTAGAGCAAACAGAATCGTTCTATTCAATGGGAAATGCTTAGTTTATAAGAAAGTGAGGTGAACTCTTATTACGGGGCTAAGTTTTCACTAAGTTAAATTGGGAACTATAAGAAAGCATCGAAGTAATAAGTTCTACGCTGTTCCCATGGACAGAACTGTTGTAATACGCATGTTTACATCGTTTTAGATCAAACAGAATCGTTTTATTCAATGCGAAAGGCCTACTTTATAAGAAATTGAGGTAAAATCTTTTTGCTGGGCTAGGTTTTAACAAAGTTTCATGGGGAAATATAAGAAAACCTCGGTGTAATAAGTTCTAGGCTGTTCTCATGGACAGAACTATTGGAATATGTATGTTTACAACGTTTTACAGAAGAAAGAATCGTTTTATTCCGTGCAAAGGCGTACTTTATAAGAAATGGAGATGAACTGTTACTGCGGGACTAAGTTTTTACTAAG
>JAAGZN010000257.1 GCA_024206165.1 Bacteroidota bacterium | reverse complement strand
TGAACATCCATCTAGCAGAGTGGAGGCCCCAAATCGTCTGTAGACGACTTATGTACCGGCCGAGGTGTCGTACTTGGTAGAGCAGCTACCACACTGCGATCTATTGAGACTCAGCCTTTCGACTGGATGATTTGTCTTGTCAGCTAGACAAGTCGTCCGCTTGCGAAAGGTCTGAGTTTTTTCTTCTTTCAAATCGAAGTCCCCTACAGCGTTTGACCAAATTCTGTATTGGTTGGGACTTTAAATTTTCCTGACAAAATTTGAGGTCCCCGCCAGCGTTTGGTCGGCAAAATGGCTATGTCCAAAATGGACGGATGTCGATTATTTGCTTTTCTGATGAGTTTTACGAAAAACGTCTGGGGAAATATTTTTTGGTCCGGTCTGTCCCGACGTGCACGCATATTTACAGCAGAATCGGCTTCCGTAAATTTTTGTCAAATTTACATTTGCAGAACATTTGAGGTCCCCGCCAGCGTTTGGTCGGAAAAATGGCTATGTCCAAGATGGACGGATGTTGGATTATTTCTGTTTCTGACGAGTTTCATGAAAAACGTCTGGGGAAATATTTGTTGGTCTGGTCTGTCCCGACGTGCACGCATATTTACAGCAGAATCGGCTTCCGTAAATTTTTGTCACATTTACAATTCCAGAACATTTTAGGTCCCCGCCAGCGTGTGGTCCGACATGTGGCTATGTCCAGTATGTCTGGGTGTTC
This sequence comes from Bacteroidota bacterium, assembly GCA_024206165.1. Taxonomy (GTDB): domain Bacteria; phylum Bacteroidota; class Bacteroidia; order Cytophagales; family Amoebophilaceae; genus JAAGZN01. The sequence continues at coordinate 19 of JAAGZN010000257.1, read as the reverse complement.
GATTTTTTCTGTTTCTAAT
>JAAGZN010000256.1 GCA_024206165.1 Bacteroidota bacterium | reverse complement strand
TAGCGCCACCTGTGAGTGTGATGGAAGTATTGTGAATTATCGTTGCACAGCAGCCAGATTCTACAACAATATTTACACTACACTACACTGGGGTAATGTAACTGGGAGAGGAGGACTACACCATATAATGCACTGCTGGCTCTGGGGTCATCCGAGGCCGAAGGCCGAGGATGACCCCAGAGCCAGCAGTGCATTATATGGTGTAGTCCGACTCTCCCAGTTACATTGCCAGTGTATCCAGCAGAGAAGGGCATACATTGGATTTCCCCCCTTCAATGCATGGCTGTGTCCGCTAATGCCTCTGTCCATGATAATTCTGTCAATGATTTTTCTCTGGCAGTTAATATCCAAGTGACCCCACACTGACCCTCGCCCCAGGGGTCACTGTCCAGTTGATGACAAGATGTGGTTGAGGGATTATGTTGACATTATGTGGGAAATCTTATTTTCAGATATGGTGAGTGCAGTATAGTTAATTTTCTAATTTCAGAAAAATGGGGGCTGGATGATCCTGCTGCCCCCTGCCACTCCCTGCTGCCCCTGCTGCCCTTCAATGCCTCCTGCCACCTGCGACTACAGTCAGGTAAGGATGTAAGGAAGTAAGGGCAGAAAGTAAGGGCAGGGCAGGGGGAAAAGGAAGAACCCAAACCCATTGATGTGTTTGGCAGGGCGGGACAGGGCAGGGCAGGGCAGGGCATGGTGAAAAGGAAGGACCCAAACCCATTGATGTGTTTGGCAGGGCAGTGCAGTGCAGGGCAGGGCAGGGCAGGGCAGGGGGGAAAGGAAGAACCCAAACCCATTGATGTGTTTGGCAGGGCGGGACAGGGCAGGGCAGGGCAGGGCAGGACAGGGTGAAAAGG